>NZ_JAOTGF010000004.1:0-116086 GCF_044427305.1 Streptococcus sp. 2021WUSS109 | reverse complement strand
AAACATTTATCCATCATCCGACCCAATCGAACGTTCCAAAGAAAGATAAAAAGCAAGGTACCTGTAAGCTTCACTTATAGAGTAACATAATAGTTGAAAAATAGGGTTAAAAAACCTCCTTTTTGTGTGCCCTAAATACAAAAACTATTCCCGTTTTGTCATGAACTGCTCAGACGGGAATAGTTTCTTTAGCTACTTAAATGCTTAACTTAATGACATTGGGTATCACCCTCCCTGCCGCCTAGGCGGCCCTTCACGCCGTCACTGTACATTTTTTTTCGCGTTAGCAAATGGAATTAGGAGGAGAAACTATTGGCTGAGTATGTTAGATATTGTTCTGAATGCGGAAAGTGTTTTGAAACTGCTTCAAATGTTGCAAAGTACTGTAGTGACGGGTGTCGAGAGATTGCAAAGAAAGAACGCCAGCGTAGATTAATGAAAGAAAGACGCCTGAAACAAAAGGCGCAAAAGTTAATATCTAGGAAGTCATTTACTAACAAGAAAGCTCAAAAACTAACTAGACCGGAATATACTGATCCATATAAAAAACGAATGGATAAAGCACGTAAAAACAAGGATTGGAAAACTTACTATACTCTTTTTAAAGAGCAATACTTGGCCAATGAAAAAAACTGGGCTTATTCAGGAAGATATGTTGTGAACGGTTTTGAAATCCATGACCCTGATTTTGTTTTGAATGTTGTTGAAACAATTGAGCGATGAAAAAAAGCCAGCCTGTGGCTGACCCCGTTTGAAATAGAATTGTTATTTATATTATAACAAACGGAGGTAAATTATGGATGTAAAAGAGTTAAAAAGGCAACTGAAAAAAATCAGAGGTTTGGATTTTGAAATTAAGCAATTAAACTTTGAACTTCAATACATTGAGGAAGGTTTATTCCAGCGTTCAAGTTTCGCAAATACCAAGGTTCAAGTATCAAAAGTGAATAATATGGCTAACAATATTATTAATACAGTCGAACTTAAAGATGAGCTTACCAAGAAATTAAAAGCTAGAGTGGAGGAACGGAATAGATTAACTAAACTAATTGATATATTGGATGATCCAATGCAAAGAACGGCACTTCGTTGCTACTATGTATTACACTATGAAATTTATAAAATCAGTGATGAATTACAATGTTCAGAAAGTGCTTGTTATAGAATAATACGAACAGCTTTGGTAGAGTTGGCCAACCAATTGTGAAGATAACCGAATATAAGCCCGTGCTTTCATGGTATAATACACTTATCAGCAATCAAAAAAAGCGTAGCTGATCACTACGCTAGTCCTGCCTGCTGAACTCATAATTTGAACTGTTTGGGTTATTTTTTGGGGGTACTTTGGTAGCTTTTTTGCTCCCCTTTTGGCGAACTTTTAAGGAGTTTCAAAGACTGTAAAAAGTCATGCTATTTTTTATAAAACCTTATTATAACAAGCGTTTAGGAGCTTTAAAGACATATAAAGTTAAGCGGTTTTTACTATACAACAAAATGCTCTAAGATTTGTATCGATATTTTAAAAGCCCTATTTACAAGGGCTTTTTGTCTGTATTTGAGGAGGGATTATGTGGCGTAAGTATTTTTTACTAGTGCTATTAGCTATTTTGGTCGTAGGTGGGGCCTTCTTTCTATCTCAATCAGCGGCTACGCCAAATGAATCAGACTATGTGAAGGCTGTAAAGAGTTACCAGGCTATTTCGATAGATGAAGTGGAGCAAAAGGTCCAAGACGAGGAAGAATTTATATTATACATAGGTCGTGAGACATGCCCTTATTGTCGTGATTTTGTTCCGAAATTAACAGAGGCAGTAGAGCGATCACGTGCGACTATCTACTATTTGGATAGCGAGTCGGATCCGAATGGAAAAATACAACAATTTCGACAGAGTCAAGGTCTTGCTACGGTTCCTAGCTTAACCTACTATAAATCAGGTAAATTATCTGGAATACTCCGTAAAGGGAGCCAAGCAACGCTATCCGAAATAGAGAATTTTTTAGCTCTTCAAGGGCAGTAAATAGTTTTAAGAATGTATGAAGCGGATATCATACATTTTTTTGTTCATGTTTGTGAAAATATTTCAAAACAAATTGAAAAACATTTCACAATCTTGTATAATACTAATATCAGATAAAAATTGGAGGTTTATATGAAAAAGAAAGCTTGGTTAGGCTTGTTGATGAGTCTACTTGCTGTTTTGTTTTTAGTGGCGTGTGGAGGTAAGTCTGAAAAGACAGCTACGTCTTCATCATCTACGACTTCTTCTTCATCAGAAGAAGCTGTTTCAGGTGCATCTGAGAAAGTTTATACAGATCCATCTGAGTTGAAAGATAGCTATGATGTTATCGTAGTTGGTTCAGGTGGTGCAGGGATGTCGGCAGCTATATCAGCTAAAGATGCTGGCGCTAGTGTTGCTCTCTTGGAAAAAATGCCTGTTATCGGTGGTAATACGGCTAAATCATCAGCTGGTATGAATGCTTCACAGACTAAATTCCAAGAAGCGGAAGGTATTGCTGATACAAACGATAAGTTCTATGAAGAAACACTTAAAGGCGGTAAGGGAACAAATAGTCCTGAATTACTTCGTTATCTTGTAGATAACTCTGCTAGTGCAATTGACTGGTTGGATGGAATGGGAATTACTCTTAGCAACCTTACTACAACTGGTGGTATGAGTGAGAAACGTACCCACCGTCCAGCAGATGGTTCAGCTGTTGGTGGCTACTTAGTAAATGGTCTTTACCACAATCTTGTTGAACGTAAAGTACCAATTTTTGTCAATGCAGATGTTAAAAAACTCCAAGACAAGGATGGGGCTGTGACAGGTGTTGAAGTGAAGATTGCTGGTGAAACTAAGAAAATCTCAGCTAAAGCAGTTGTATTGGCGACTGGTGGTTTCGGTGCTGATTTGGAAATGGTTGCTAAATTAAACCCAGCATTGAAAGGTTATGTTACAACTAACCAAGAAGGTTCAACAGGTGACGGTATTGCACTTGCTGAATCAGAAGGTGCAGCAACTGTTGATATGGAACAAATCCAAATTCACCCAAGTGTTGAGCAAGAAACTTCTTACTTGATTACAGAAGCAGTTCGTGGCGAAGGTGCTATCCTTGTCAACTCAAAAGGTGAGCGTTTTGTTAACGAATTGGAAACTCGTGATAAAGTTTCTGCGGCTATCAATAGTTTGGATCCAAACTATGCTTATGTTATCTTTGATGATGCCTTGAAAGATCGTGTGAAAGCTATTGCTCAATACGAAGAAAAAGGTCTTGTAAAAACGGGTGCTACACTTGCAGATTTGGCTAAAGAAATTGACCTACCTGCGGATACACTTCAAACAACGTTTGATACTTGGAACAAGGCTGTAGCAGATAAGAATGATGCGGCATTTGGTCGTACATCAGGTATGGACCATGCTTTGAATACTGGTTCTTACCACGCGATTAAAGTTGCACCTGGTGTTCACCATACAATGGGTGGTGTGAAAATCAATACCAATACTGAAGTATTGAAAACAGATGGTTCAGCAATTTCTGGTCTTTATGCTGCTGGTGAAGTAACTGGTGGTGTTCATGGTCAAAACCGTATTGGTGGTAATGCTGTAGCAGACATCATCGTATTTGGTCGTCAGGCTGGTGAACAAGCAGCTGGATTTGCTAAGAAATAAATTTTAATATGAGGGGTTGGCTACAGTCTAACTCCTCTTTTTGTATTGTCGTCATTCATCTAATACTCAATAAAAATCAAAAATAGCAAGTCTAAGCTACTTATAACATGTGAAACCTTAATTTATAAGTTTGAGTTGAGGATTGTGGATTTCAAGTAGCTGTTTTCTTCTAAAAAAATAACAAAATCGAAACGCTCCATATCCACTTTGAGTGGTAGGTGGATATTTTTGATTTTAAATGAGTATAAGATGATATACTTTTAAGGTATGAAGAAGAAAATAGTATTATTGTTAGGAGCTATTGCAGCCATTGTTTTGATTTGGTCTGCTATTACTGGCCAGCGTCAGCAATCCTATGTCGAGGCTGAATTAAGAGACCAAGATAAAATTTGGATTATCACAGATTTGCATTATTTATCACAGGATTTATTTGATGATGGAGAGGCTTTTTCTTATATCGAAAAAACAGCTGCTGGCAAGGATTTACGTTATGGAAAAGAGCGGATGGAGGCCTTGGTTGAGCAGGTTGAGCGTGAGCAACCATCCTTGTTACTAGTCAGTGGGGATTTGACTCTCAATGGTGAAAAGCAGAGCATGGTTGACTTGGCGCAGTATTTTACCCAGATTGAAGAAAAAGGAACGGAGGTTTTGGTCATTACTGGCAACCATGATATTGCCAGTGGCTGGGCTAGGGTCTTTAAGGGAGACCAGCAGATAGTGACGGATCAGGTCACCGCCCAGCAATTTTCAGATATATTTGACAATCATGGCTATCAACAAGCCAGCAGTCGTGATCAAGCCTCATTGAGCTATCTGGGCAAGCCATTTTCCAATGCTTGGTTTCTGATGATAGATAGCAACATCTACTCTGACGGCTACGGCAAAGGAGCTCCTCCAACCAATGGACGTATCAAAAAAGAGACCTTGGATTGGATAAATGTACAGCTTCAGGCAGCCAAGGAAGCTGGAGTGAGCTTGATACCTGTTGTCCATCACAATGTCTTGCAACAGCATGCCATGCTCTCAAAAGGCTATACTTTGGATAATGCTGCCGATTTGAAGGCCTTGTTCAATCAATATGGCATTCAATTTGGTTTTTCGGGACACACTCATTCTCAGAATATTGTTGAAGAAGACTTGGGGCAAGTCAGCTATACTGAAGTGGTCAATGGAGCATTTTCTATTTACCCAGCTGTTATCGGCCAATTGAGCCTTGATGATACAAGCATTCGCTATCAAAAAACTCAACTTGATATGGCTTCGTGGGCAGAAGAGCACCAACCTAGTGATCCAAATTTGCAGAATCACGTAAAGTACTTACAAACCGTCTTTGACAATATCAGTGACATCATGGTCCACAATGTGTTGAACGATGAACGGTGGTATGATGGCGAGACAGCGGATGCTATTTCACACTTTATCATGCCAGCCAATCGTGCTTATTTTTCAGGAGAAAAATTGAATCAGACTTGGCTTGATGAGACGGTATTTCCAAGCCAAGCCTATCAGACCTTGCAAGCGGCATCACCGAGAAGTTTCTTGGCTGATTATCTTGATGTGATTATAAAACGGAGTCAAAGTCGAGATGTGGAGCAAGTGACGGTTTCTAAATGACGAATAGAAAGAAAATCCCGCCTTTAAACGGGATTTTTCTATGCTTGTAAAGGGAGAATGATTTTTAGTTGAACCCAATTATCTTCCTTGCTAAGTGTGAGACTGCCACCGTATTTATTGGCAACATACTCCATACTCTTAAGACCGAATCCATGGTAGTCCTTGTTTGTTTTTGAGGTTTCAGGGAGCTGTCCTGTGGATAAGTCTAGTGAAGAAGTATCGTAGTTGTCTAATCGAATGATGAGAAATTGCTGATGGCTGGCAACCTTTAAAGTAATCAAGCGTTGTTCAGGGTTATCTATTTTTTCAACAGCCTCGATGGCATTGTCAATGGCATTTCCAAACAGAGCTGAAATATCCATTACATCCATAAAATGAAGGGGCTCTCCCTGAACAATACAGGTAAAGTTGATTCCATTTTGCAAACAGTAATAATTTTTCTGGCTGAGAATGGTATCTAGAACGGGATTTCCTGTTTCAATCTTGGCATCAAGGGTCTGGATCACCTCGCTCATTTCCTCCAGGTATTGCTCCTTTTTTGTTTTATCCGATTCTTGCTGAATGATGGTCAGTTGATGCTTTAAATCATGGACCTTACGGTCAAGAATCTCACTGTTTTCACGATAGGCTTGATATTGCTTGTATTGAAGTTGGAACATATTATTGATAGAAGTCAATTCCTGTCGTAAATAGCGATCGTATTGTTGAGATTCTTGGGTGAATAGGAGCAGAAGACCAGAGAGATTGACGGTTGTCCTAAGAATGAAAATGCTGGTCGAGTCTTGAAATTGGCGCGTGCCTGAGAGGATAAAACCAATATTACTAAGAACAAATATAGATAAGGTTGTAAAGACGGCTACCGTCACATCTCGCTGCTCAATGAATTTATCCAATTCTTCTAAGTGAACCTTTTTATCTTGTAGATAGATGAGCCAGTAAGAAAGTAGAGAAGTTATCAACAGAAATAACCCCTGTGTCCACAAGTTATCCACAGGCTGGTGATAAATCGTCAAACAGTAGAGATGCCAAGTAATGGAGGCTACTAATTCGGCAATGATAAAGGCTTTTGCTGTCAAATAGAGACTAGTCCTCTTGTGGATAACTCCAAGAAATCGAATGGAAACAAGCATCCAAGCGATATTGATGCCCATTCCCACAGTCCAAAAGAGCAAGGGGAGTTTGCCAGCCGCTAGTTGAAGTAAGATTTGTATGAGGAAAATCAGGAGGATGCGGAACTGTTTGCGTGACCATTTTTCAGACAAAACAAGTGAGGAACATACCAGTAGGCAGGCCAAGCTTTCTGTTAGTGCAGTATAGAAACGTGGAATATCAGGGAAATTGATCATAGTAGGCTATCTCCGATGAAGTTGGTTAGAGCTGTCATAAATTCTTTTTTCCTTGGGCGGCTAATCGGCAAGGCTGTATTTGTGACGTAAACTAGGCTACCTTCCACTTTTTGAACGTGGGAAAGATTGATGATATAAGCTGAATGGGCTCGTACAAACACTTTACTGTCTAACATGGCTTCGAGATTCTTGAGACTATTATGGGTAATCGTTAGGCCACCGTCAACTGTGTAGATGTAAACCTGATGTCCTTGACTTTCTAGGTAAACAATATCTTCTTGATAGAGTTTTACGGTGGACTGCTTGCTTTTAATATATAAACTTTGTTTCTCTTCGCTATCGGGTAATTTTCTAAGAATTTTTTTAAAATGTTCCTCAAAGACAAAAGAACTCAGTGGCTTGAGCAGAAAATCAATAGCTTCAACTGAATACCCTTGAATCGCTACGTGAGAATGATTGGTCACAAATACTAATAGAACCTCTTTGTCCACAGACCGAATTTTTTGAGCGGTGGTCATCCCGTCCATAATTTCCATCTCAACATCTAGGTAAATCAGGTCAAATTGTTTTTGATAGTCACTAGTGATATGGAGACCGTCATTAAAACAGCTGATTTCCACTGCAATCCCAGCTTTTTGGCAGTAGGTTTTGATGTAGTTGGACAATCTATCTTGCTCAATTTTTTGATCTTCTACAATCGCGATTTTCATAAAGCACCCCTTTTATTTTCTATCAGTATATCAAAATTAAAATGAAATTGTTAGCTATATTTTAGAAAATCAAACGATAAAATAGCAAGAGTAGGATTATTCTTGTCAATTTACAAATTATGAAGGTTAAATGACAGATTATGAAGAAAGGGTTTTCATTAAGTATGTTAATTGATATAGTGGACTCAAGAAAAAGAAAAGGCTTACATGAAAGCCGAAACGTTTAGGAGGAAGTCTTATGAAGACTTGGAAAAAGAAAGGGGCTCTCTTGAGCCTAGCAGGAGCTCTGCTATCAGGAAAAATAGTCTATGCAGATAGCTATCCAAGTAGCTATCAATCATGGGATGCGGTCGGGATTGCAAAAACAGTATTTATCTGTTCTGCTGTAGTTGTCCTTGGCTTATTGGGATTTGCGATTTATCGCGTAGTGAAGGAAAAATCCCTCTCTAGCAAGAAGAAAAAGTTGGGCTTTGGCCTCTTGGCTCTCTTGAGTATCATTATCGTTGGAGCTAACTATGCTGTCAATATGTTTGTCAATGTGATCGACACCTATTTTGCGCCGTCTTATGCAGATGCTGCTAAAATTGCTGATGCAGAAGAAGTTTCTAAGTCCTTGGTAACGACCATTCAAGAAGAAGGCACTGTCTTGCTTGAAAACAAGAATAAGACCCTACCACTTGAAAAATCATCCAAGGTCAATGTCTTTGGCATTTCTTCTGTAGCCATTACTTACGGAGGATCTGGTTCAGGTGCTGCAGATGAGTCCAAAAACATCAATCTGCAACAAGGTCTTGAAAATGCAGGTTTTGAAGTCAACAGCGAACTGACGGATTTCTACACAGAAAACCTTCCAGAAAAAGAAGGGACGAATATTTTCTCTCTCAATGGTGGAGATTACAATATCTACGAGCCAACTCAAGACAAATACTCAGAGGAACTGCTAACAAACGCGAAGAACTTTTCAGATACAGCCTTGGTAGTCATTTCTCGTAATGGTGGTGAAGGTGCAGACCTTCCACAAAACATGGCAGAATACCAACAAGGTGACAAGGACAAGCACTACCTTGAACTTCAAGAAGTTGAAAAAGCCATGTTGAAAACTGTAACCGAAAACTTTGATAAGGTTGTTGTCTTAGTCAACTCTTCAAATGCTATGGAGCTTGGATTTTTGGAAGATGCAGGTGTCGATGCAGCTCTATGGATTGGTGGTCCTGGCTCAACCGGCTTGACTGGTGTAGCCAATATCTTGGCAGGGGAGGTCAACCCATCTGGTCGCTTGGTCGATACCTACGCCTACGACTTGGAAAGCAACCCAACCTACTGGAATACAGGTGACTTCTCTTATTCCAATATCACCTATGAAAAAACTCCATGGGGAGCAAAAGAGCCACAAATCTTCAATTACAAATTCGTCAACTACCAAGAAGGCATTTACTTGGGCTACCGCTATTATGAAACACGTTTTGTTGACAATGCGACTGGTCAAGTGGATGAATCGGCCTATGACAAGGTTGTTCAATACCCATTTGGTTACGGTTTGAGCTATACTAACTTTGACCAAGAAATCACTAGCATGAAAGAAAAGGGTGACAAGATTGAGGTCAATGTCAAGGTAACCAACACTGGAGATGTGGCTGGTAAAGAAGTAGCACAAATCTATTACACAGCTCCATATACGGAAGGTGGTGTTGAAAAATCTCACGTGGTCTTGGCTGGTTTTGATAAGACAGAAGTGCTTGAACCAGGTAAGAGCGAAGAATTAACCATTTCCTTCGACCGTGATGATATGGCATCTTACGACGAAAAGACAGAAAAAGCCTATGTCTTGGATAAAGGTGACTATGAAATCAAACTCATGAACAATGCGCATGATGTCTTGGATTCAGAAACCTACACAGTTGATAGCAAAGAAGTCTTGAAACAACGTTCATCTGATAAGGCTGAAGTAACCAACGCCTTTGAATATGCTGTGGGCGATATCAACTATGTAACCCGTGCGGATTGGGACGGTACTTTGCCAACCGAACGCACAAAAGACAAAGAAGCAAGTGAGCAAATTGCTACAGAAATTAACAACGCAAACTTCCGCATTGACGAATCATCTGAAACACCAATTGACACTGTGACAACAGAAGGCAATGGACTTCGTTTGGTTGATTTGATTGGTGCAGACTATGATGATGAGCGTTGGGAACAACTAGTTGCTCAAATGTCTGTTGATGAAATGGTCAACTTGGTTGGCTTTGGTGGTTATGCAACAGGAGCAGTCAAATCAATCGATAAACCAGCTGTTGTTGACTTGGACGGACCTGCTGGTATCAACGGTATCTTCCAAGGTATCAAAGGTATTCAATACAACTCAGAGGTTGTCGTTGCTTCTACTTGGAACACAGACTTGGCAGAAGAAATGGGTGATGCTTTTGCTAAAGAGGCATTGGCACACGGTATTGTTGGTCTATATGCCCCTGCAGTGAACATCCACCGCTCACCATTCTCAGGCCGTAACTTCGAGTACTATTCAGAAGACCCACTGATTTCAGGTAAAATGGCAAGCTCACTGGTAGCAAAAGCTCTTGAAAATGGTGTCTATACTTTTACCAAACACTTTGCCCTCAATGACCAAGAAGATAACCGAGAAGGTGTTGCAACATGGTCAAATGAACAAGCAATACGTGAAATCTATCTGAAAGCCTTTGAAATTCCTGTCAAAGAAGGTGGAGCGACTGCTATTATGTCATCCTTTAACCGTATCGGCACCCTTTGGGCAGGCGGTAACGGAGACCTCTTGAATACAGTTCTTCGTGACGAGTGGGGCTTCCGCGGTATGGTTATCACAGACTATGATGGTCAAGACTACATGAGTCCAGACCAAGCTATCCGTAACGGTGGCGACCTCATGTTGACACCAGTAGGGGATGTACCAACAGCATCCTCAACAGGTACTGAAGAAGGTGTTGCAGCACTTCGTCAAGCAAGTAAGAACATCTTGTACACCGTTGCTCATTCTGCAGCCTTTGACATCTACAAACCAAAAACTAAATGGTGGATTGTTGTATTGGTAGCAAGTAATATTGCCCTTATCGGCTTGACAGGTCTTGGACTCGTTAAGTTGACAGGTAAGAAAAAATAAGAAAAAGAAGTAGCATAACAAGGGGGCTTTTCCCATTGTCTTTCAAGGAGACCGTATGCAAGAATGGATTGTCAAACACCCAGATTTGTGGGAGTTTATCAAGTTTAATGTGTTATCAAACATTGCAACCATTACAAACTTCTGTGTCCTTTGGTTGTCAACTAATTTCCTCTTTACAGCCCTGTCAAGTCAGCCATTTGATTGGTTTATCTTTCATTATTCCGTAGAAAATGGCGGTTTGAACGGCTTTCTCTCCTTCCTCTTGGCTTATATAGCAGCGCAGGTTGTCAACTATATCGTCCAAAGGAAGTTGGTCTTTGGAGCAGAAAATGATATTTCCAAAACCCTCCATTGGTATATCTTGACTGTTGTCGTTGCAGGAATTTTGTCCATCGTGCTGCCGCCTTACACCACTCAACTCTTTACATCTTGGGGCTTGAGCTTGGGCTGGGCACAGACAGCGGCCAACTGGGTCAATATTTTCGTTCAAGTGGCTGTCAACTATCCAATGATGAAGTTTGTAATCATGAAATAATACTCTTCGAAAATCAAACTCAGCCGTTGTTGACTTGATTTGATGAGTGGAAAGCTCCAGTGGAGGTTTCCAGCCTGTCGCTTGACAATAATAAAGCGACAGAGTTCTATCTGCTCATATCGAAACGAACTAGGTTCGTCCTATCTCCCACCTCCAACAGCCTATTCTCAGACTGTTGGAGCTAGCCTGATTTTGATTTTCATTGAGTATAAGAAGTAATAGGAGCAATCTCCCTAGTATTTTCTGGGGAGATGTTTTCATAGCAGATTATGTCCAAAATCATACAGATTATGAAGAAAGCGTTTTAATTGCTTGTGTAGTCTGATATGATAGTGATAAAGAAATAGAATGAGGAAAAGATGATGAAGCATCAGGAGATTATTAATCGTTTAACGTTGGAAGAAAAAGCTGCACTCATGTCTGGAAAATCTGTTTGGGAAACTAAGGATTACCCTGAAAAAGGAATTCCATCTATCTTTTTGTCTGATGGACCACATGGTATTCGCAAGCAAGAAGGCGAAGGAGATCACTTAGGGCTGAACGCTTCTGTTCCTGCCACCTGCTTCCCGACAGCTGCTACCTTAGCAAATTCTTGGGATGTGGAACTGGTTGAACGGGTCGGACAAGGTCTTGGCGCAGAAGCAAATAGCTTGGGTGTCAATGTCATTTTGGGGCCGGGGCTTAATATTAAGCGCAGTCCCTTATGTGGTCGAAACTTTGAGTATTATTCAGAAGATCCATATCAAGCGGGAAAACTGGCGGCCGCAATGATTCGGGGGATGCAGTCGCAAGGTGTTGCGGCAACGCCTAAGCATTTAGCTGTAAACAGTCAGGAATTGCGCCGTATGGCTTCAGACTCCATTGTAGATGAGCGTACACTGAGAGAGCTATATCTGACAGGATTTGAGATTGCGGTGCGTGAAGGAAATCCAAAGGCAATCATGTCTGCCTATAACAAAATAAACGGCGTCTATGCTAATGAAGACAAGCGCCTCTTGCGTGACATTCTACGTGATGAATGGGGCTTTACAGGTTTTGTCGTATCGGATTGGGGAGGTTCTAATGACCATGTTCTCGGTGTTGAAAATGGTAGTCATTTGGAAATGCCAGGTACTAAAAAGGTCGGTCAAAAGGAAATTATTGACGCTATTCAGTCAGGTCGTCTGTCCGAGCAGGTATTGAATGAGCGCGTGGATGAGCTGATTGATGTAGTTTTAGAGTTAGCTCATGCTGAAAAACGATCTGTAGATTATTCTGAACAACATGAATTGGCCCGTCAGGCTGCCACTGAGAGCATTGTGCTATTAAAAAATAAGGATCAGATCTTGCCCTTATCTAGTGAGACAAAAATAGCTCTCATCGGAGAATTTGCCCAAAATCCTCGCTATCAGGGAGCAGGTTCTTCTTTAATCAATACAAGACAATTAGATAAAACAGTGGATTGCATCGCAGATTATCCATTAAATGTCATTGGTTACGAACAAGGCTATCAACGTGTAGATAAAGAAGACAGGGTGTTAGTTGACAGGGCTGTCAATCTTGCAAACCAAGCGGAACTTGTTCTTTACTATATGGGGCTAGATGAAATGAGTGAAAGTGAGGGCTTGGATCGTCATCATATAAGTCTCCCTAAAAACCAGTTATCCTTACTGAATGCCTTGGTAGGGACAGGTAAAAAAATCGTTGTTGTCCTATCAGCAGGCTCAGTTGTGGATATGAATTGGGATGTGGATGTAGATGCGGTTCTTCACGGCTATCTATCAGGAGAAGCTGGTGCCAGAGCCATGTTAGATACCTTGACAGGACGTGTCAATCCATCAGGAAAACTAAGCGAAACCTATCTTATTAATCTTGCAGATGTTCCATCTTCGGATGACTATCCAGCGGAAGGCGATTTTGCCCTCTATAAGGAAGCTCTCTATGTAGGCTACCGTTACTTTACAAGCCTTGACAAGGCTGTCAAGTATCCCTTTGGTTATGGATTGTCCTACACAGACTTTTCTTACAGTCAATTGGATGTGACCGAATTAGGAGTCACAGTCACTATTACAAATACTGGTCTGGTTGATGGTGCTGAAATTGTCCAATTGTACGTAGGCAAAGAAGATAGTCAGATTTACCGCCCTGCAAAGGAGTTAAAAGGCTTTAAAAAAGTATATGTAAAAGCAGGCGAGTCCAAACAGATTTTTATTCCTTTTGAGGACTATACGTTCCGTTATTTTAATAAAGAGACAGGCCAATTTGAAGTAGAGGCTGGAAATTATCTCTTGTATGTAGGTGCAAGTAGTCAGGATATTCGCTTAGTTGGCGAGATTACCCGAGAAGGCACTGTAGACCAATTTCCTGCTTCAGAACAGATTCCGACTTATCTGACAGCCCAAGTGCAGGCTGTCTCATCGCAGGATTTTGAACAATTGCTTGGACGTCCAGTTCCAGAAGAAGCCTGGAAAATTGGTCAAGAACTGAGCCTGAACGACCCAGTTTTGAAACTCCAATTTGCGAAGAGTGGGTTGGCACGTGGCGTGCATAAACTATTGGCTGGCTTACTGAAAAAAGCAGAGCAGAAAGGGACTCCTGATTTGAACCTGTTATTCCTTTATAATATGCCATTTAGGGCTATAGCTAAGATGACAGGAGACATGCTCGATTTACCGATGGTGGAAGGGATTCTAATCATTGTCAATGGTCATTTTTTCAAGGGCTTAGGCCAACTATGGAGAGCCTATCAAGCAAAAAGAAAATATCAAAAGCAACTTTCCTGAAAATGTGATAAAATAGTAACAAATTGTGTCAAATGGAGAGAAAGATGACCTTACTAAGCATTGCCATACCGAGCTATAATTCGGAAGCCTACCTTCATTACTGTGTTCATTCCCTTGTAATGGGTGGGGACAAGGTTGAAATTCTGATTATTAACGATGGTTCGACTGATCGGACTCAGGAAATTGCAGAGGAACTTGCTAATCAATTTTCGAATGTACGAGCTATTTATCAAGAGAATAAGGGTCATGGCGGAGCGGTTAATACAGGGATACGTGAGGCTAAGGGTAAGTACTTTAAAGTTGTAGATTCAGATGACTGGGTCGATACTAGGGCCTATTTGAAGATCCTAGAGAGTTTGCAGGCTTTAGAAGATGAAAATACGCCAGTTGATGCCTTTATCTCCAACTTTGTTTATGAAAAAGAGGGGCAATCTCGTAAAAAATCCATGTCTTATCAGGATGTTTTACCAGAAAATCGGATTTTTGGCTGGGAGGATGTAGGTGCCTTTTCTAAGGGTCAATACATGATGATGCATTCCTTGATTTACAGGACAGATTTGTTAAGGGAGGTTGGTCTCGTTCTACCAGAGCATACTTTTTATGTGGATAATATTTTCGTATTTACTCCTTTGCAGGCTGTGAAAACTATGTTCTATCTGCCAGTAGATTTTTATCGTTACTTTATTGGGCGAAATGACCAGTCTGTCAATGAATCCGTCATGATTAAGCGCATTGACCAGCAGTTAAAAGTCAATCGAATCTTGGTAGATAATTTAGACTTGGAGGCCATTGACAATCCTGATTTACGAAGTTATTTGCTCAACCATGTGGAGATTACGACCATTATCTCCTGTGCTCTTCTCAATCGTGCTGGAACAGCTGAACACATGATGAAAAAGCAGGAACTCTGGCACTATATTCGGGATAATAATCCAGCTCTATTTAAAATCGTTCGAAAAGGGTTACTCGGGCAATTAACCAACCTTTACGGTTACCCAGGTCGAAAAATTTCCAATGCCGTCTATAAAATCGCGAAAAGAATTTATGGTTTTAACTAAAACTCAGTTTCGGCTGAGTTTTTCTGTTATAATAAGGAATATGAAAAGCGTTTACAAGGGAGAAAATAAATGCAAAGATTAGGACAAACAGGTCTAGAAGCTTCACGAATTGCTTTAGGCTGTATGCGAATGGCAAGTTTGAGTGGGCAGGAAACAGCTAAAGTGTTAGATACAGTTGTTGGACAGGGAATTAACTTTTTTGATCATGCGGATATTTATGGTGGTGGTGAGTCAGAAATCCGTTTTGCTCAGGGGGCAAAATTGGCGGGATTGAAACGTGAGGACCTGCTTCTCCAATCAAAATGTGGCATTCGTAAAGGTTATTTTGATTTCTCAAAAGAGTATATTTTGGAATCTGTGGATGGGATTTTGAAGCGCTTGGATACGGAATATTTAGATGTTCTCGCCTTACACCGTCCGGATGCTCTCATGGAAGCAGAGGAAGTGGCAGAAGCCTTTTATCTCTTGAAAAAAGCAGGGAAGGTTCATCATTTTGGCGTCAGCAACCAAAACATTTACCAAATGGAGTTATTACAATCCTATCTCGATCAACCGCTTGCAGTTAATCAATTACAGCTATCTCCTGCTCATACGCCTTTGATTGATGCTGGATTACATGTCAATATGAAAGATGCTGCTGCGACTATGCGTGATGGTGGGCTGATTGATTATTGCCAGCTTAAAAAAATCACTATCCAAGCCTGGTCTCCTTTCTTGATTGATTTGCAACGAGGTATTTTTGCCAACCATCCTGACTATGCTCTTTTAAATCAGACCATTGGGGAAATAGCAGAGCGATACAATGTTTCACATGAAACAATTGTCGTAGCTTGGATTTTGCGTCATCCAGCAAAGATTCAAACGATTGTGGGTTCTATGAATCCAGAACGCTTGACAAAGATTGCTCAAGCGAGCCAGATTACCTTAACCAGACCAGAATGGTACGAGATTTACAAAAGTGCAGGCAACATTCTGCCCTAGGAGGAATGTATGAAGTGGGAAATAAAAACATTTGAACAACTTAGTTTACATGAACTTTACAATAGCTTGACACTTCGGACCGATGTCTTTGTTGTAGAACAAGCTTGCCCCTATCCAGAAATAGATGGAAAGGATCCAAACTGTCTTCATCTTTTAGGAACAGACAATGGGGAGTTAGTGGCTTATTTGAGAATATTGCCGGCTGGTCTAAGTTATGATGAAGTTTCCATCGGACGTGTGGTCATCAAGCCAAGTCATCGTGGCAAAGGTTTAGGTAGGCCAATGATGGAGCAGGCTATCCATTACATTACAACCGAATGGGAGGAAAGTCAGATTAAAATCGGGGCCCAAGCCTATTTGGAAAAATTCTATCAATCGCTTGGCTTCGAACCTATTTCTGAAGTATATTTGGAGGATGATATCCCACATTTGGATATGTTATACCGTAAACCAGTCAACTAGGGCTGGTTTTTCGATTTTTCTCGGCAATTTCCCCCAAAAATCAGCCAGTTTATGGTAGAATGAATAGGTATAAAATCAGTAAAAGAGGAAGAAAATGAAACGTTCTATGTACGCTGGACGTGTTCGTAAGGAACATGTCGGACAGGAAATTACTTTGAAAGGCTGGGTTGGCCGTCGTCGTGACTTGGGGGGTCTGATTTTCATTGACTTGCGTGACCGTGAAGGCATTATGCAATTGGTGATTAACCCTGAGTCAGTTGAAGCTGAAGTGATGGCAAAAGCGGAGAGTCTTCGTTCCGAGTTTGTTATCGAAGTAACAGGAACGGTTGTGGAGCGTGAACAAGCTAACGACAATATCCCGACAGGAGCTGTTGAACTGCAAGTAACCAGCTTGACAGTGTTGAACACGGCTAAGACAACTCCGTTTGAGATCAAGGACGGCATTGAAGCCAGTGATGATACCCGTCTTCGTTACCGTTATTTGGATCTTCGCCGTCCAGAAATGCTCAACAACTTCAAATTACGTGCAGCTGTAACCCACAGCATTCGCAATTATCTGGATGACTTGGAATTTATTGATGTGGAGACACCAATGTTGACTAAGTCAACACCAGAAGGTGCACGCGACTACTTGGTACCATCTCGTGTGTCAAAAGGTCATTTCTATGCCCTGCCACAAAGTCCACAGATTACTAAGCAGCTGTTAATGAACGCTGGTTTTGACCGTTACTACCAAATCGTTAAGTGTTTCCGTGATGAGGACTTGCGTGGGGACCGTCAACCTGAGTTTACACAGGTGGATTTAGAAACCTCATTCTTGAATGAAGTTGAAATCCAAGACATCGTAGAAGGCTTGATTGCTAAGGTCTTGAAAGATACCAAAGGAATCGATGTGACCTTGCCATTCCCTCGTATGGCCTATGACCATGCTATGAACTTCTATGGTTCAGATAAACCAGATACTCGTTTTGAGATGCTTTTGCAAGACTTGACAGAACTTGTCAAGGAAGTTGACTTCAAAGTCTTCTCAGAAGCACCAGTTGTCAAAGCCATTGTGGTCAAGGGTGCGGCGGATAGCTACTCACGTAAAGACATTGACAAATTAACAGAATACGCCAAACAATTTGGTGCCAAAGGACTTGCTTGGGTGAAAGTTGATACGGGAGAATTAGCGGGCCCAGTTGCTAAGTTCTTGACAAGTATTACAGATAAGTTGACAGCAAGTTTACAACTTGAGGACAAGGACCTGGTCCTCTTTGTGGCGGATGAATTGGAAGTAGCCAACAATACCCTGGGAGCTTTGCGTAACCGCTTAGCAAAAGAGCAAGGTTTGATTGACGAAAGCAAATTCAACTTCCTCTGGATTGTAGACTGGCCAATGTTTGAGTGGTCGGAAGAAGAAGGCCGCTACATGAGTGCCCATCACCCATTCACCTTGCCGACAGAAGAAACAGCTCATCATTTGGATGGTGATTTGGCAGAGGTATGTGCAGTTGCCTACGATATTGTTTTGAATGGTTATGAATTGGGTGGCGGTAGCCTTCGTATCAACCAAAAAGACATGCAAGAACGGATGTTCAAGGCTCTTGGTTTCTCAGCTGAAGATGCGCATGAGCAGTTTGGTTTCTTGCTTGAAGCTATGGACTACGGCTTCCCACCACATGGTGGATTGGCTATCGGTTTGGACCGCTTTGTCATGTTATTGGCTGGTGAGGATAACATTCGTGAAGTTATCGCCTTTCCGAAGAATAACAAGGCATCTGATCCGATGACGCAGGCACCAAGTACGGTTGCCTCAGCACAATTAGAGGAATTGGCTTTAGACATTACACTTGAAAATGAATAAATTTTTCAGAAAACAGCGTGTACGCTTTTTAAGAAAGGCCAGAAAGAATAAGTTTTGGTCGGTCATTTTGGGAATTTCTCAGGAAAAATATGCTGAACGGATATCGGGGTCCATTATTTATGGACTCCTATCTAGTATTGCAGTCAATTTTTTCTTTAGACCAGGGAATGTCTATTCGTCTGGAGTTACTGGTCTTGCACAGATTGTTTCTGCTCTGGCAGCTTCTTACACTGGTTGGAATGTACCGATTGCGGTGGTCTACTACGGTCTGAACATCCCCTTACTTATCTTAGCTTGGTATAAAATTGGTTATAAATTTACTATCTTTACCTTTATTACAGTATCCTTCAGTTCTTTCTTTATCCAATTTATGCCGCCAGTTACCCTGACGACGGATCCGTTAGTCAATGCTATTTTCGGTGGTCTCATGCTGGGAACTGGGATTGGCTTTGCGCTTAGGAACAATGTATCCAGTGGTGGTACTGATATTGTCTCTATTATTATTCGCAAGAAGACGGGACGTCAAGTTGGCTCCATTTCCTTGATTGTCAACATTATGATTATGTTGATTGCAGGGATGACCTTTGGCTGGCAATATGCCCTGTATTCAATGGTTGCGCTGTTTATCTCCAGTCGCATGACAGATGCGATTTTCGTGAAACAAAAACGGATGCAGGCCATGATTATCACCAATCATCCTGAACGAGTCATTAAGAAAATCCATAAGAAGCTCAATCGCGGTGTGACCATTATCAACGGTGCTGAGGGTGCTTATAACCATGAGCAAAAGACGATTCTCATTACCATCATCACTCGTGCAGAGTTCAATGATTTCAAGCATATTATGAAAAAGGCAGACCCCAAAGCCTTTGTATCGGTAGCTGACAACGTTAATATTATTGGTCGGTTTGTGGAAAGTGACTGATTGACAAACACTACATGTAGGAGTAAAATAGTATTTACAGTCTACATGTAGTGTTTTTATATAAAGAGGAAATGTATGAAGAAGAAAATATATTTGGTTTACATCAGTTTGAGTGGCAATACAGAAAGTTTTGTGAAACGCCTAAAGTCCTTTTTCCAATTTCAAACTGACTGGGAGGTTGAACTGGTCCATGTCAAAGATTTGGTCAAGCAGGATATTCCTTTCTATCAGCTAGATGCACCCTTTGTCGCCTTTTTACCAACCTACTTAGAAGGTGGAAATGGAGTGGACAACGGAGATGTGGAAATTCTGACCAATCCTCTCGGAGATTTTATCGCTTTGGGGACCAATGCAGAGCTCTGTCTGGGTGTCGTTGGCTCAGGCAATCGAAATTTCAACAACCAATATTGTCTGACTGCTAAGCAATATGCTGAGCGATTTAATTTTCCTGTTATAGACACCTTTGAACTTAGAGGGATGCAGAATGACATTGAACGCATTGGTCGGAAGATAATGGAATTGATGTAAAGAGCCTCAACTCAGTTTTATGCTGGGTTGTTTTTTTGACACACAAAAAAACTCACCAGTGTGACTAGTGAGTTTTAAGGAGATTATGAAAAATATTTAGGATTGACTATAGTATACCTCAGACTATATCGTGTTTCATCGGTCTAAAGTCCTATTTGTCTTCTAAAATGCAAATACTCTGTCCTGCAATCGTGATTTCTTGCTGATCACGCTCTTCGACTGGAGGATAGTTGTAGAGAACTGTCTTATCTTTTTCACGTTCATAGGTAAAGTCGCTATCCGCAAAGTTGATGATAAATTGAATGGTCTTTTCTTCACTTGTCACTTGATAGCGAAGAACATATTCAGTTAACCAGTAGAAATCACAAGTTTCTTGGATACTTTCGTAGTTATCCTGGCTGAGTATTGGATTATTTTTGCGGAAGGTAATTAATTCCTGAATGAATTCGATATGTTCCTTATAGCGAATAGCTCGTGTCCAGTCCAGACGGTTGATACGGTCAGGGACATTGTAAGTATTATCTATTTCATCTTTTGTACGGAAAAATTCCTGTCCGCTGTGAATGAAGGCCATACCCTGAGAGATTAAGATGAGCTGGAGACCAAAACTTGCAGCACGTTTCTGCTGTTGAGGTGTCCAGTTTGGATTCTCAATATGGAAATAGTCAAATGCTGTAGCATTATCATGGCATTCGATGTAGTTGAGGGACTGTTGAGGCGTTAAGAAATGGCTTAATCGGCTACCAGTCAGGAGATGTTGTACTTTTTCGTGCAATTGCTTATCTACTAGACGGTTTGGATTGAGCAAGAGTTTCTTAAAGGTATCACGGTAATCGTCATTGAAGAAGCTGATTTCAGGTAACTGCTCTGCATTGTACTGATGAGCCAGCTTTTCAAATTCGAGGCCTGTTGCCATTTTCCATCCTTCACCATAGAGGTAGACATTTGGGTGAATGGCAGATAATTCAGTTTGAATCTGATTGATTGTTTCGCTATCTAAAATACCCATAAGGTCGAAACGGAAGCCATCAAAACCATAGAGTTCTAGCCATTGGCGAAGGGATTGTTTGATGTAGTTGCGGACCATACTGCGCTCGCTGGCAACGTCGTTACCGCAGAATGTCCCGTCTGTTCGCATGCCGTGGTCATCATAGCGATAGAAGTAGCCTGGAACGATGAGCTCAAATGCGTACTTTTCAGCATGATAGACGTGGTTGTAAACAACGTCCATAATAACGGAAATATCTGCATCATGGTAGGCCTGAATAGCTTCTTGTAGCTCTAGAATACGTGCGTAAGGATCATTTGGTTGGCTAGAATAGGAACCTTCTGGCAGATTGTATTGCATAGGGTCGTAGCCCCAGTTGTAAACAGCTTGGGGTTTATTTTCATCCACACTGCCAAAATCATAAACAGGCAATAATTGAATATGGGTAACGCCTAGTTCTCTGATGTAATCCATTCCTAGCTTCATTCCATCCATGGTAGGAGACTCTGTCAATCCGAGAAATTGACTGCGATGCTTGAAACCAGCTTCTTTTTGCCATGAGAAATCACGGACGCTCATTTCATAGATAATGGCCTGAGAGATAGGTCGTTGGGTCTTAGCACGACGGATTTTATGAAGTTTATCTGGATTGATAACGTAGCTGTCACCTGAGTTGGCTGTGGAAGACAGGGCGTAGGGATCGTGAACGGAAATCCATTCACCGTTTACTTTGTGGAGATAGTGATAGCTGTGGGCTTCTAGGTCTCCTTCAACAGTAATTTCCCAAACTCCTTTTGCTCCCTTAGTCATTGCACGTGGGTTTCCTTCTAGAACAAGAAAAACTTGCTTAGAAATAGGTGCCCATAACTTAAAGGTTGTTGCCTCTGGTCGATAGGTTGCTCCCAAGTCTTGCCCATTGTATGTATAACTTTGTTCAAAAAGTGTAGAGCGAACGATATGACCATAGCCGAGTTCAGCTTTATTACGGTCCTGGTCGTAGATGGTATAGTCCTTGTCCAATGTCAATGCATGGAGGCTGGTTAGATAATAGATAACGAGATTGTCTACTTCTAGACAGGAATGGATAAAAAGTTGAGACGTAGCATCATTTGATTCGAGTGAAAAGCTCATATGTTCGGAGTCGAATCGTTTTTCCATGACCAAGCGAATAGTTGCTACATCATCAAGGAATGCTTGGAATTGTCGTAATGCCATGAGCCAAAAGGCTCCTTTCTAAGTTAGAGTTCGGTAATGGTATGTGGAATGACACGTCGGTAGCAGACTTGCTTGTCTTCCTTGTTGTCATTGATGATTTGGTGGAGGGTGTTGAATGCGACACGTCCTAGTTTAATAGCGTGGACGTCAACGTAGGCTTCAATATCTAGTTTTGGCTTGACGGAGTCGAAAGAAATGATAGGAAGTTTGACTCCGACTTCGTTGAGATATTTGACAACACCTTCGGCAACGGAAGTGTCGGTTGTGACGATTGCATCCAGGTCTTGTTTGAGTAATTTCTTAGAAATTTTATAGGCACTGTCTTCGAGAAGGAAGCCAGACACAAACTTGACCTTGTTTTCATCCAGGGGAATATTATGCGATTTAAGGGCGTTCTTGTAACCTGTATAACGGTCTTGAGATACGACCAACTCTTTGTTACCAGCGACGAAGGCAATGTTTTTGTAACCTTTATTGATGAAGTAGTTGGTAGCTTCAAAGCCGGCCTGGATATTATCATTATCAACTAGTGATATGAATGGAGAATCCGCCTTACCAAGAATGAGGAAGGGGAATTTGTGTTGGATAGCCAATTGTACCAATGGATCGTCGGGCTTGGAATAGAGGAAGATGAGGCCGTCCACTCGTTTGCCGTAGACCATCTGAGAAATCGCTTCTAGACGTTGTTCTTCATTCTTTCCTGTTGAGATTTGGATGGCATAATTATGATCTGCCGCAACTTGAGAAATTCCACGTAAGGCAGTAGGGAAGAAGGGGTTTTGATAGAAAACATCCGAGTCATCTGGCAAAACCAGTCCGATAACCTGTGTATAGCTAGAAACTAGGCTTCGAGCATTGAGGTTTGGATGGTAGTTGAGATCCGCCATGGCTTTCCGCACCAAGTCTTTCGTTTTTTGGCTAATGGCAGAGCTATTTTGAATGACACGAGTAACTGTAGATGGCGAGACACCAGCTAATTTGGCCACATCTTTGATGGTAGCACGCATATAGACCTCCTAGATTTCATCTCTGAATTTTGTTTTGAAAAATACCCATAACAAGCATAGTACAAATAGGATATTTTGTATGGTTAGAAGGGTAGTCACAGGTTGACCAAATAGTCCGATTAGACAGGCTATAAGAGTAGGCAGCCCCAGACAGTTGAGAGCAAAATTATAGCACTCTGCAAACGTTTCAAAATGGAAGAAACGAGACTTTTTAGTCAAAAAGAGGAAGAAGCTGGCTCCTAGTAGGATGAAGAGTAGGTTTGTTGTTAAAATAAAGGTCGAAATAAGAGTGATGGACAGTCCGACAGCTGCTCGGTTGGCTTGATACCATTTTTTAGAGATGGTTGTAGTCAAGGTGTCCTTACTAGCAAAATCGTCAGTATTCAAACCTTCATAAGTCAATTCGCTTAGAATATCACTTCCTTTACGAATAGTCAGAGACTGATTGGCGAATTGATAAGTAAAGTCAGAACTAGAGCTAACGGTATCACCAAATGTCACTTGCTCCCAGTTAGTATTTCCAGTATAGGTTAGGTGGTTGTTTTCGATGACTGCATGTTGACGGAGGTCATCTACGACCTGATCTGTCAGAGGTGCATAGATACCTTCTACGAAATTTTCTAAAGGATAGGTTTCGAGATTGACAGTCTGTAGGGAGCTCGGAATGAGCAAGAGCGCCACTAAAAAAAGCGTTGTAAACAACCGTTGCCAAAGGTTCGTTAGTCTACGATTGGCAAACATATTTCTTGGAGAGAAGATACTAGAAAAATAGGAAAAAGGATATGGGAGCATTCGTTGGACCTTTCATAAATATCAATGTTTCCCCTAAAAAGGGAAAAGGTGGGACAGGGTTATCCCTTGTCGCCACCGCTTGTTAAACCAGATACAAAGTTCTTTTGTAGGAAGAAGAATAGGATACTGATAGGGAGGGCAATAAGAATGGCACCTGCCGCAAAGTAGGCAATCTTCATATTTTTCACATCACTGATGAAGGTTTGAAGTCCGACAGCTACAGTATAGAATTCTTTTTCACGAAGCAAGAATTTGGATAGGATGTAATCTCCAAAAGGTCCCATGAAGGCCCAGAGCGCTTGTACAGCAATCATTGGACGAACGAGTGGGAGGACGATTTGCCAGAAACGTCTGAAGTGACCGGCACCGTCTAGTTTTGCAGATTCATCAAGTGAGATTGGCACCGTATCGAAGTAGCCTTTCATGAGCCAAGCGTTCATTGGGATACCACCACCGACATAAAGGAAGATGAGGAACCAGCTTTGGTTGAGCGCATTGAGCATGAGGGCCATAACGAAGAAGGCGGTAAGAGCAGCCATGGTTGGTACCATTTGGATAATCAAGAAGAAGACCAAACTCTGCTTACGAGCGATGAAGTTATAGCGACTATAAGCGTAACCCGCTAGTACCACTATACTTGTTTGAATAACCATTGTCAAGAGAGCAATGATAAGCGTATTGAGGTACCAGGTTCCGTATAGAGTCTCGCTAAAGAGCTTGCTGAAATTGTCTAGTGTAAAGTTGATATTGCTATCCAATTTGAAGGCAACCACGTTACCAGACTTGAAGGCAGACATGATTGTAATCAAGAGAGGATAGATGATGATAACAGACAGAACAATCAGATAGAGATAGGTTAAGGTCTGATTGATTCTACGTCTAAATTTTACAGATAATTTCATCTTATACATCCTCCATTTCAAAAGCATTTAGTTTTTTGAAGGCAATCATGGAAATACTGATGACAATCATTGAGATAATCAATGTAACTGCTGCCGCCATTGAGTATTGAGGTGATGTACCTGTGGTTAATTTATAAATCCATGAAATCAAGATGTCAGTTGAACCTGCTCCACCACCGACGCTACCAGGACCACCATTGTTGAAGAGGTAGATGATAGAGAAGTTGTTGAAGTTGAAGGTGTATTGGCTGATTAGTGTTGGAGCTGCTACTGCTAAAATCATCGGAAGGGTGATGTTACGGAATTTTTGAATGGCACTTGCACCATCAATGTAAGCAGCTTCATACAAGTCGTTTGGAATGGATTGCAAAATACCTAAGGTCAAAACATAGATATAAGGGAAACCAAGCCAAGCCTGCATCATAATGAGGGCAACTTTAGTCCAGAATGGGTCGGTCTTCCAAGGGATAAGGAAATTATCGATGAATGGTAGGAATTTGCTCAAGAATGGCAATACCTGTGTGTTAATAGCGCCGACACTATCGTTGAACATGTTACTAAAAGTCAAGATAGTTACGAAGGCAGGAACAGCCCATGGGAGCAAGAAGATAACACCGAAGATACGTTTTCCTTTGATGAATGGTTGATTTGCGATGATGGCTGTCAAGATACCGATAACAATTTGAGCTGTTGAAGCGCAGAGTGCCCAGATAATTGTCCAGCCAAGTACAGAACCAAATGCGGTACGGAATGTGCTTAGTTTCCAGATGTTTGTAAAGTTGGTAATACCAATCCAATCCAACAATGCGCCTGGTGGCAGGTGTTTGAAGTCGTAGTTTGTAAAGGCGATAAACAATGTAACGACAACTGGGAAGATGATAGCAAAGGTCATCGCAATATATGATGGGATAATCAAGAGATATGGGAAACCATTCTCATAGATACCTTTTACCATTTCTTTTAATGTGGTAGCCACTGGCATCCCTGAATTCCATCGTTTCGCAGTATCACGTGCGTCTTTTAGGTTGAGTGCATAGAAAGCGAGATAGACAACTGTGATAATTAAGTGGAAAGAACCACGAATCAGCATGAATAGCGAATTATCTTGTCCACGAACACTACCGAGGGTAATCAAGTTGCCTAATTCACCAGCTGCAATAGCAATAAAATAAACAAGGAAGGCAAGCGTAACACCTAAAAAGATGTATCCTTTGGCTTTTTGTTTATTGTAGATTTGTCCGAGACCAGGGATCAGGGACAAAAGGAGTGCCTTACCTGGATTTTGTTTCATAGTCATAGTCTCCTTATATAGCTTCTGAATAGATGGTGGATGTTATCGTCATTTAGTTTTTCTTTTATTACTTCATTAACTCGCCTTGCCTAACTTCAGTTATGCCTGCGGCTCATTGCCTCGTACTAAAAGTAAACTAAAAGACTATATCTATTCAGTTTATCGTTAAGTAATAAAGTAGACTGGGAAGAGAACTCCCAGTCCAACTTTAAACTTGACTAGTTGCTGTGTTTTTGAGCAATTTCGTCTGCAATAGCTTTCACAGCGTCTGTTGCAGCAGTCTTAGCGTCTTTTGAACCACTTGCAGCTTCGAAGAGCATGTTACCAGCTGGTGTCCAAACTGAACCCATTTCTGAGATGTTTGGCATTGGTTGAGCTGAAGCAAACTGGTTGATAACTGCAGTTGTCAATTCGTCTTTTTTGCTTACAGCATATTCACGAGCTTCAGTGTTAGCTGGAACTTCGTTTGTAGCGTCGTAAAGTGCTTTTTGTTGGTCTGTAGCAGTCAAGAAGTCAACAAACTTTTGAGCCATTTCTTGGTTTTTAGCACCTGCTGGAACAACCCATGCTTTACCACCACCGAATGCTGAGTAGTTTTTGCCGTTTACAAGAGTTGGTATTGTTGCTACACCATAGTTTACACCAGCTTCTTTATATGAAGCTGCTTTCCAAGGACCTTCGATGATAGCAGCTGCTTTACCGTCTGTAAATTGAGTGTTAATCAAGTTGTTTGCAGCAGTACCGTCTTGAAGACCTTGAGGCCATTTTTCGTACCAAGTTTTAGCGTATTCAATTGCTTTGATGGCGCCTTCATTAGCAAGTCCGATGTCTTTTGGATTTGTACCATTTTCACCGAATACATAGCCGCCGTAACCAGAAAGAAGTCCGTATGTATAGTAGAAATTCGTCCAGTCAGCTAGGAATGCTGAAGTTTTACCCTCTTCACCAGCAAATGCGTATTTACTGTCTTTAGCAAGTGTTTCAAGTTCTGCAAATGTTTTAGGAGCTTCAGTCAACAAGTCTTTGTTGTAGTAAAGAACAAGTGTTTCGATAACCGCAGGTGAACCGTAAACTTTACCACCGTTTGTTACAAGAGCAGTTGTTGTGTCATCTGCTTTGCTATCATCTGCAAGAGTCAATTCAGATAGTTGACCTTCAGAACCAAGGCTACCTACACGGTCGTATGGTGCCATCATAACGTCTGGGGCTGAACCTGATTGGTTATCCAATGATAAGTTATCCAAACCAGTTAAAGCATCACCAGTTTTAACGGTAACAGATACACCATTTTCTTTTTCGAAGCCAGCTTTGACATCGTTGATGTAAGATTCATAACCTTGGTCAACGTAGACAGTCAATTCTTTGCTACCTTCAGCAGACTTAGATACCTCTGTTGATGAACCTGAGTTTGAGCATGCAGCTAAAACAGCAGTTGATGCAGCAAGAAGAGCAACGCTCTTAAGGAGATTGTGTTTCATTTTCTTCCCTCCGAAGATAAATAGTTTTGTGTGACGCTTGCTTTGCGCAAACGTTTTCCTAAGTTGACTTCATTATACACTAGATTGAATCCGTTTGCAAGCGTTTTTATAAAAATTTTAAAAAATTTTTTTGAGTGTAAAAAAATATAAGAATTTTTTTGCACATATTAATGAAAAGAAATATGGAATGGCATGTGAACTAATAGAATTAAATGGAAATTCCTTGATTTGTTACCGTTTTCAGTATATAATAAAAAAGAGAAAACGTTTGCGTTATGCAAGCGGATTAGATAGGAGAACTTATGAAAGTAAGACAGAGTGGTGTGCTGATGCACATTTCATCATTACCAGGGAAATATGGAATTGGTTCCATGGGACAATCGGCTTATGAATTTGTTGATTTTTTGGTAAGAACTAAGCAACGCTATTGGCAAATCTTACCTTTGGGAACAACCAGTTATGGAGATTCTCCTTACCAGTCATTTTCAGCTTTTGCAGGGAATACTCATTTTATTGATTTCGATATATTGATTGATAAAGGCTGGCTAGCAGCAGAGGATTTACACGGTGTTGACTTTGGGCAGAATCCTACAGAGGTAGATTACGCAGCCATTTTTTATGCTCGCCGTCCATTACTGGAGAAGGTAGTTGCCAACATGAAGGCACAAGGCTTGCCAGAAGATTACTGGATGTTCTTAGGGGAGAATGACTTTTGGATTCATACCTTTGCGGAGTATATGGCTATAAAAGAGCATTTTGACCTCAAACCTTGGACAGAGTGGGAAGATCAAGGGGCGCGCTTACGTTACCACGATACCTTGGAATATTATCGTCACTTGTTGGCAGATCGAATTGATTATCACCGCATTACACAATATTTATTCTTTTCACAATGGAAGGCCTTAAAGGCTTATGCCAATGCCAAAGGTGTTGAGTTTGTTGGGGATATGCCGATTTATATCGCGGCTGATTCTGCCGATATGTGGGCTAATCCACATTTCTTTAAAACGGATGAAGAAGGCAAGCCGAGTGTGGTTGCAGGATGCCCACCAGATGCCTTTTCGGAAATTGGTCAGCTTTGGGGCAATCCGATTTATGATTGGGAAGCGATGAAGCATGATGGATTTACTTGGTGGGTTGCTCGTTTACGTGAATCATTTAAGATATACGATATGGTACGTATCGACCACTTTATCGGCTTTGCCTCCTTCTGGGAAATTCCAGCGGGTGAAGAAACAGCTGTAAATGGCTATCGTGTCGAAGCACCAGGTTTTGAATTATTTGATACAATCAAACGTGAACTCGGAGACTTAAATATCATAGCTGAGGATTTGGGCTCTGTGACAGACAAGGTCATCCAATTACGTGATACAACAGGTTTTCCTGGTATGAAAGTCTTGCAATTTGCCTTTGATCCTGAGGGCGACAGCATTGAAATGCCACATAACCATCCTAATAATGTGGTGGCATATACGGGAACCCATGACAATGATACGATTCTTGGCTGGTACGAAAATGAAACAACGAAAGAATCGCGTGCATTCTTAGATAAGTACAGCAATCGTCATGAGGGCGAAACGGTCAGTCATGCTCTTTTCCGCTTGCTCTTTGGTTCACCTGCCTTTATGGCGGTGGCTACTATGCAGGACCTACTTGGTTTGGATGGTTCAGCTCGCATGAACTTGCCAAATACGCTTGGTGGTAACTGGACTTGGAGAATGACGGCGGATCAATTGACACCAGAGATTGAAGCGGAATTGCTAGACCTTACAGAAACCTATCGTCGGGTTAATGTGCATTTGGTTGATGAAAAGTCATAATAAAATGAACTCCTCTAAGCAGCTAACTTAGAGGAGTCTTTGTTATCTCTGTTGTCGGACATAGAGCCAGTAGCGAATCCAGTAGTAGATGGTGTAGAGTAGGCAGGCTACGATAGTCCAAATGAAAAATGTATTCAGCACTTTAGCAAGACTTGGCAATAACCAGTTAATCAGTAGAGTGACTACAAAAATAATCACTCCGATATAGGTGGGCAATTTCTTCATGAGTTTTCCTCCTTTGAACTTAGTATAACAAAATTATATTTGCAGTCAAATGAAATATATGATTGACAATATAAAAATATGAGTATAAAATATAGAAAAAAGGAGGCTATTATGAAAAGACCAATTCATTTGTATATCTTTGTTGTGCTGTCATCTATTGCGAGCGTATTGCGTGTCTTTAATGTGTTTTTTGCGAAGTACGATGAGGCAGCTGTGCGTCAATTGTTGCAGAATTTTAATGTAGAGGGGCTTGATGAGGTATATTTTACCTATATGAGAGAGTCTGTCAATTTCCAAACGAATCTTGTCAATAAGGCATTTGCAGTTGTGTTATTACTTGCTGTGATTGCGACGATTGTACTGCTTTTCCTCAAGAAAAATGAGCAGGCTTCTTATACCTACCTGGGTTATCTTTTTGTAACTCTCTTATTTTCGACCTATGCTTTTATTGGTGAGAAAGGGTTGAGTCAAATTTATACTGATTCAGTTATGCGTCAGTCAGTAGAGGCGCAGGCAATGATGAATTATATTATTCGAGTTGTCCTATTTGCTATCTATTTTGGGGTAACTATTTTCTTCCATCTGCGTAAACCGAAAGAAAAACCGAGCACAGCTATTAATTCGACAGATATTTAATGAAAAAGCACAGTCTAAAAAGATTGTGCTTTTAAATATTGTCTTTTTTGTGATCAGGAGATGGCGATGTAGCGTCGGGCACCTGAGTAACTGATATAGCTAATCCATGTGCGACCTTCGGCAGTAATAACTTTATCATAGCGAACGACTGAGCCAGCTCCGTAGAAGGTGATTTCAGGACTGGACAGACTTGGATTGTTGCGGACACTAGAGTAGGACTGGATGGTGTAGCTTCCTGATGCTGGTAGGCTATTGTTTATAGATTGAGTAATGGTAGGTTGGATAGCGATATAGCGCCGAGCTCCAGAATAGCTGATATAGCTAATCCATTGTTGTCCGTCGGCTTCAAGAACCTTGTCGTAGCGGACGCTTTCGCCAGCATAATAGTAATCGAGGGTAGGGCTAGATAGACTAGCTTGAGATTTGATGGCCAGTTGGCTGGTAAAAGTATAGGTGCCGCTTGGGGCTAAGGCGGGTTGAGAGTTGGTTGTTCCCGCTCCGAGGTCTTTAAAATGAATGTAGCCGCTAACGGCATTTTTGGGGATAACTCGCCTTCCGTAGGTATAGCGAACGCCGTAGTTGTATTCCTCAATCTCTACGGTATCTCCATTTACTGCAGAAACCCATGCGACATGCATGGGAGTTTCCCACCAGGCAACGGCGCCGACAGTAGGTGTCATGTTAACTTGATAACCTTCTTGTTTGGCACGATGGCCCCAAACATTGGCATCACCATAGGCAGGTGGTAATGTAAAACCGTTAACAGTGCTAAGTCGAAAGGCTACAAAGGAGGTGCACTGGCGTGTGTAGAGTCTCCATGGATCGACTGCATCAACTGCTGTGTAGGGATAGTCATCTCCTCGTGCATTGGCTGAGGCTGAAGGTGGGGATTGTAAATTGATACCGACAATGAAAATGGCAGCTAGAAGCTGACAGGCGATTTCTTTTCTTCTCAAGAATGTTTTCATTATTTCTCCTTGTGTAATAGATGTAGAGGCATCACTTGTGCCTCCCATCTATGTATTCGTAATTGAAATGAATCTTTTTGATTTTCATTTGGGATAAGGAGTTGTTGTGATAAGGAATCGGAAACGAGAGTAGGCAATGTGGTAGAAAAAAAGCCTCGGCTGATGGCCGAGGGCTTTGATTACATTTTTTCTGGTGCTTTTACGCCGAGAAGACGTAGAGCTTCTTTGAGGACAAGTCCTGTTGCGTAGGCAAGTGCTAGACGGCTGTCACGCTCTGGGCTTTTATCCAAGATACGAGTGTGTGCGTAGTACTTGTTGAAGGCTTGCGCCAGGTTGATAGCATATTTAGCAATGAGGGATGGGTCAAATTTGTCACCAGCACGTTCGACAACGTTTGAGAAGTTTTGGATGTGCTTGATGATGTCCCAGCTTTCTGCATCAGCCAGTTTGTAGTCATTCTCTGCGCTTGGTACAAAGTTTGCCTTGCGTAGGATAGATTGGATGCGGGCGTATGCGTATTGTACATAAGGACCTGTTTCACCCTCGAAGGAAACCATAGCTTCTAGGTCGAAGTCGTAGCCGTTGTCACGGTCGGTTTTGAGGTCGTAGAACTTCACAGCGCCGACCCCAACTGCGTGTGCTACTTCTTCCTTGTTTTCAAGGTCAGGGTTTTTAGCTTCGATTTGAGTAAGGGCGCGTGAAATAGCTTCATCTAGAGTTGGCTCGAGTAGGATGATATTTCCTTTACGAGTGGATAGCTTTTTCTTGTCCTTGGTAACCAGACCGAAGGTGATATGGGTCATATCGTCGCTCCAGTCGAAATCCATTTCTTTCAAGACAGCCTTGAGTTGTTTGAAGTGGTTGATTTGCTCCTGACCAACGACATAGATGCTTTTCACAAAGTCGTAAGTGCGTTTGCGGTACATAGCTGTTGCCATGTCACGTGTGATATAAAGTGTTGCACCGTCTGTTTTCATGATGAGGGCTGGTGGAAGATTGTAGCTTTCAAGGTCAACGATTCTCGCACCTTTAGATTCTTGAAGAAGTCCTTTTTCTTCTAAGATTTGGATGCCTTCGTCCATCTTATCGTTGTAGAAAGCTTCGCCATTATAGCTGTCGAAAGTTACATCGAGTTTGTCGTAAATGCGGTTGAATTCGACCAAGCTTTCATCACGGAACCATTGCCATAGCTCGTGTGCTTCTGGATCGCCATCTTCCAATTTTTTGAACCATTGACGTGCTTCGTCGTCCAACTCAGGCTTTTCTTCCGCTTCAGCGTTGATACGCACATAGAGTTTGAGGAGTTCTGAAATTGGGTCTGCTTCGACCGCAGCCTTGTCACCCCAAAGTTTGTAGGCAACAATCAACATACCAAATTGTTTACCCCAGTCACCCAAGTGGTTGATGCGGATTGGCTTGTAGCCAAGCTTTTCGTGGATGTTAGCAAGGGCATCACCGATAACGGTTGAGCGCAAATGTCCAACTGAGAATGGTTTAGCAATGTTTGGGCTAGACATGTCGATGGTTACATTGCGTCCTTGACCAATGTTGAGTTTACCGTATTGGTCTTTTTCAGTAATAACATCTGTCAAGACTTGGTGGGAAATCGCAGCCTTGTCCAAGAAGAAGTTGACGTAAGGACCAGTTGCAACAACGTTCTCAAAGCCAGTTGTATCGAGTTTTTCAACGATGTCCGTTGCGATAGCCTGTGGAGCCTTGCGTTCCACTTTAGCGAGTGAGAAGGCTGGGAAGGCAATATCGCCCATTTCTGATGATTTTGGTTTTTCTAGCAGATTGTAGATAGCTTCCACTTCCAAACTCGGAAGGATGGCAGCCAATCTTTCTGCAATCACTTGTTTTTGATTCATATAGGATTTCCTCCAAAGTTATTGATTCTATTTTAACACATTTCTAGGCTAATAGCGGGGAAAAGTGTTATAATATTTCTATAAATATACATTTTGAGGTAAAATGATGAATAAAGCAGGACGACATGATTTAATAAAGGCCATGATTCGTCAAGAAAAAATAGGGCGACAAACGGATATTCAGCAAGGTTTAGAGGCTCGAGGGGTAGTGGTAACCCAGACAACCTTGTCTCGTGATTTACGTGAGTTGGGAGTGATAAAAATTCATGAAAATGGGCGTTCATTTTATTCTTTGGCTATCGAAGAAGAGCGCGTGAATTTTATCCAATTATTGGCACAATATGCGTATAAAGTAGATCGGGCTAGTTTTATTCTGGTCCTTCATTCAGAACTGGGAGAAGCGGCCTTGATGGCCAATATCATTGATGCAGAAAAGCCAGAGACTATTTTGGGAACGCTGGCGGGAGCTAATACACTTTTAGTTATTTGTCGAGATGATGTAGCGGCTCAGCAAGTTGAAGCGGAGATTAACTACTATTTGAATTAGAACAGGGAGAGATGATGGCAACAGAAAAAATTTCTCCGGGAATGCAGCAGTATCTGGATATAAAAGCACAGTATCCAGATGCTTTTTTGCTTTTCCGTATGGGAGACTTTTATGAGTTATTTTATGAAGATGCGGTAGAAGCGGCACAGATTTTGGAATTGTCCTTGACCAGTCGGAATAAGAATGCGGAGAATCCGATTCCTATGGCGGGGGTACCGTATCACGCGGCACAACAGTATATCGACACACTTGTTGAACTGGGGTATAAGGTCGCTATTGCTGAGCAGATGGAAGATCCTAAGCAGGCAGTCGGCGTGGTCAAGCGGGAAGTAGTGCAGGTCATTACTCCTGGTACGGTAACAGATTCGTCCAAAATGGGAGCCGACAGTAACTATTTGGTTGCGATTGACCGTCAGGGAGTGCAGTTCGCACTTTCTTATATGGATGTGTCAACAGGTCAGTTTTTTGTGACTAGTCTAGATGATTTTACCAGTCTTTGCGGTGAAATCCGCAATTTACGGGCACGTGAATTGGTCATCGGCTATGCTCTGTCGGAGGAAGAGGAGCAGGTTTTCTCGAATCAGATGAACTTGTTGCTGTCTTTTGAGGATGAGGTGACGGAGGATGTTCAGCTGATTGACAACTCGCTGACGGATTTGGAAAAGGCTGCGGCAGGTAAACTCCTCAGCTACCTTCATCGGACTCAGATGCGAGATCTGAGCCACTTGCAAAAGGTGGTCCATTATGAAATCAAGGACTATCTGCAAATGGACTATGCAACCAAGTCCAGTCTAGACCTGCTTGAAAACGGTCGGACAGGCAAGAAGCATGGTAGTTTGTACTGGTTGCTAGACGAAACCAAGACAGCCATGGGTATGCGACTATTGCGGACATGGATTGATCGTCCCTTGATTGACCTTGAGCGAATTGAGAATCGTCAGGCTGTCGTTCAGGTTTTTCTGGATTACTTCTTTGAACGGAGTGACTTGGTCGAGGCTTTAAAAGGTGTTTATGACATCGAACGCTTGGCCAGTCGGGTGTCTTTTGGAAAAACCATGCCCAAGGATCTCTTGCAACTCTCCCAGACTTTGGGAAATATCCCAGCAATCAAGAATATCTTGCTACAAATCAATGAGCCTGCTCTAGGAAATCTAGTAGCTGGATTGGACCCAATTCCAGAACTGCATGCTCTCATCAGCTCTGCTATTGACCCAGAAGCCCAAGGGACCATCACAGATGGAAACATCATCCGTACGGGTTTTGACGAAACGCTGGATCAGTACCGCCTGGTCATGCGTGAGGGAGCGGGTTGGATTGCGGAGATTGAGGCCAAGGAGCGTGAAGCGTCTGGTATCAACAATCTTAAGATTGATTATAATAAAAAAGACGGCTACTATTTTCATGTGACCAATTCCAATCTGGGCAATGTGCCGGACCATTTTTTCCGCAAGGCGACTTTGAAAAATTCGGAACGCTATGGTACGGAAGAACTGGCTAAAATTGAAGGGCAGATGTTGGAGGCGCGTGATAAGTCGGCTAACCTAGAGTACGAGATTTTTATGCGGATTCGTCAGGAGGTTGAAAAGTACATCAGCCGCTTGCAGAAGTTAGCTCGGACCATTGCAACCATTGATGTTTTGCAGGCCTTTGCAGTTGTGGCGGAGCAGCAACATTTGGTTTGTCCACGCTTTACAGATCAAAGAGAATTGACCATTGACCGTGGACGTCATGCGGTGGTGGAGAAGGTCATGGGCAAGCAGACCTACATTCCTAACTCTATTCACCTGAATACCGATACGCATATGCAACTAATTACAGGTCCAAACATGAGTGGTAAGTCTACCTATATGCGACAGTTGGCGGTTATCGTCATCATGGCACAGATGGGTTCCTATGTGCCTGCGGATCAGGCTGAATTACCGATTTTCGATGCTATTTTCACCCGAATTGGGGCGGCAGACGACTTGGTTAGTGGTCAATCGACCTTCATGGTCGAAATGATGGAGGCCAATAAGGCAGTCCGTCTGGCGACAGATCGTTCGCTCATCCTCTTTGATGAGTTGGGACGGGGAACGGCCACCTATGACGGTATGGCCCTGGCTCAGTCTATCATCGAGTACATCCATGACAAGATTGGTGCCAAGACTCTTTTTGCCACCCACTACCATGAGTTGACAGACCTTAGCCAGACCTTGGAACACTTAGAGAATGTCCATGTATCGACCTTGGAGAAGGACGGCCAAGTCACCTTCCTCCACAAGATTGCCCAAGGTCCAGCTGACAAGTCCTACGGGATTCATGTGGCTAAGATTGCAGGAATGCCAGAGGAGTTATTGGAGCGAGCGGATAGGATTTTGCAGACACTTGAAAACCAAGCCCCTACTGCACCAGCTACCCCAGCTCCGTCAGTAGTGGAAGAGCCGTCTGGTCAAATCGACCTCTTCGCAGACACGCCTTCTCACCCAGTCCTCGATGAACTGGAAAAACTAGACATCTACAATATGACCCCAATGGAAGTCATGATGGCAGTTGCGGAGTTGAAGAAGAAATTATAAGACAATGAAAGTCAGGACAGCTGTTCTGGCTTTTTTTGCCGTTTAGTGCGGGAAAATGACCACATAGTCAAAAGCCCTTGAAACCAGTAAAGAAATGGTGTTTAATAGGGTCAGAAAGAAAAAAGGAGAAAAGATGAAAGTAAAACTAGCGATTTCACCAGATATTTTGGAAGACTTAGTGACCATTGAGGCTCAAGCTATGTCTGAGCAGATTACACAGTTGGTGGCCTATGTTCAAAATCTAGACAAGCAGACATCTAGGCTGACAGTCAAAAAAGGAGAGCAGGTCTATCTTTTGGAACATGATGAGATTGTCAGGCTCTACTTGGAAGACAAGGTTTTACAGGTGGAAACGGTGGGAGATTCCTTTACTTCCAACCTACGCTTGTATCAGGTTAAGGAGGAACTGCCTGCTAACTTTTTGCAGATTTCCCAGTCGGAAATCATTCACATCAAGCAATTGGAACACCTCAAGTTGACAGCCAATGGTCTGGTCAAACTAGTCATGAAAAATGGCTCTGTCACCTACTCGTCCCGTCGTTATCTCAAAGTTATCAAAGAAAGGTTAGGATTATGAAAAAATACATCTTATCAGCCAGTTTAGGCGTTACAATCGGCAGTTTGATTTCAATCGTCATGGCGGGTTTCTTTAGCGAAGGCTATTATTTGCCAGTTAATCCACATTCAACCATGGGGGCTTATTACCTAAGCAATTTTAATCAGGTAACCGTCATGCTTATCTGTGTACTGATTTGGGCAGCAATCGGTTTCTTGTTTCAGCTGGCAGACAAGATTTTTGAACAGGATTGGAGCCTTTTGAGAATGACGGCAACGCATTTTTGCATCACAGCTTTAGGCTTCACACCGCTGAGCATTTTGGCTGGCTGGTTTCCCGTGAAACTAGGTACCCTCCTCTTCTTCTGGTTTATCTTTGTCTTGGTCTATGCTTCTCTCTTTTTCCTAAACTATCGGAAAATGGAGCGGCAGATTCAGGACATCAACGGTCGTTTGTAGTATAATAGCACTATCATTTAATTGGAGTGTCTTATGAAAATTATTTTGACGATTGTCTATAGTTTAGGGGTAGTGTGGAATACTCTCTATATTGCCTATAATGTCGGTAAACTTCCTTTGTTAAGTTTGCTTTGGCCTGCTGTGATTTTAGTGGCCTGTGCTATTAACCTGTACTTTTTATGGACTAGAAAACAAGAGTCAGAATAGGCTCTTGTTTTTAGTTATTTTAGAATATGAACTATATATTGTGTAAAAAAAAGAAAATTAACTTTTTGTATACTAGATATTGATTTTTATTTTGTGAAGTGCTACACTAATAGAAGTGAAGAATTTTGGAGGTTTGTCAGATGAATGTGCAAGAAAATGTCTTACCGAGTATAGAATTATTGGTTTTGAAACGTGATGGACGGACAGTATCCTTTGATCAGGATAAGATTTTTTCTGCTCTTCGGCGGGCAAACCAAGAATTAGAACATCCTGTTTCAGAGGCAGGGTTAAAAATTGTATTAGAAGCTGTTTTGGCTGAAATTGGTCGCCGATTTGAGAAAGATGTTCAAATTTACGAAATTCAAACGGTCGTTGAACAGGAATTGTTAAAGGCTCATTTATATGATTTGGCGGAGCTTTATATTCAATACCGAACACGCCGTGATTTTCGCCGTCATCAGGCTACCGATATTAATTTTGAGATCCATAAGCTGTTGAGCAAGGATCAGTCTGTGGTCAATGAAAATGCCAATAAAGATGCGGATGTGTTCAACACTCAACGGGACCTGACAGCAGGAATTGTCGGTAAGTCAATCGGTCTCAAATTATTGCCAGCTCATGTGGCTAATGCCCATCAAAAGGGGGACATCCATTATCACGACTTGGATTACAGCCCTTATACACCAATGACGAACTGTTGTTTGATTGATTTTAAAGGGATGTTAGCACAAGGCTTCAAGATAGGAAATGCGGATGTAGAAAGTCCAAAATCAATTCAAACAGCTACGGCTCAGATTTCACAAATCATTGCCAATGTGGCCTCTAGTCAATATGGTGGTTGCTCAGCTGACCGTATCGATGAAGTTTTGGCGCCCTATGCGGAACTCAATTACCAAAAGCATTTGAAAGACGCCAAGGATTGGGTGTTAGCAGACAAGCAAGAAGAATATGCGCGTGCTAAAACGCAAAAAGACATCTATGACGCTATGCAGTCTTTGGAGTATGAAATCAATACCCTTTTTACTTCCAATGGACAAACCCCCTTTACCTCACTCGGTTTCGGGCTAGGGACATCGTGGTTTGAGAGAGAAATTCAAAAAGCGATTTTGAACATTCGTATCAAGGGTCTGGGGCGCGAAGGTCGGACAGCTATCTTTCCTAAGCTGATTTTCACAGTTAAGCGTGGCTTGAACTTGGAGCCAGATTCTCCAAACTATGACATCAAACAATTAGCGATTGAATGTGCAACCAAGCGTATGTATCCAGATATGCTTTCTTATGACAAGATCGTTGAGTTGACAGGTTCCTTCAAGGTGCCAATGGGCTGTCGCTCCTTCCTTCAAGGTTGGAAGGATGAAAATGGCCAAGATGTGACATCTGGTCGTATGAACCTCGGTGTCGTAACCGTCAACTTGCCACGGATTGCCATGGAGTCTGCTGGAGACAAGGATAAGTTCTGGGAAATCTTTGCAGAACGCATGGCCATTGCCAAGGATGCTCTAGTCTATCGTGTGGAACGAGTGAAGGAAGCAACCCCGGCCAATGCTCCAATTCTCTATCAATATGGGGCATTCGGCAAACGCTTGGCTAAGACAGACGCTGTAGATGAAGTCTTTAAAAATCGTCGAGCAACCGTATCTTTGGGCTACATTGGTTTGTATGAAGTCGCAACAGTATTTTACGGTGGTCAATGGGAGACCAACCCAGAGGCAAAAGATTTCACGGTGGATATTATCAAGAAAATGAAAAACTTGGTTGAAGATTGGTCGGATGAATATGGTTATCATTTCTCAGTTTATTCGACACCATCTGAAAGCCTGACAGACCGCTTCTGCCGTATGGATACAGAGAAATTTGGCATTGTTAAGGACATTACGGATAAAGAGTATTACACTAACAGTTTCCATTATGATGTACGCAAAAATCCAACACCGTTTGAAAAATTGGATTTTGAGAAAATTTATCCTGCTGTAGGTGCTAGTGGTGGCTTTATCCATTACTGTGAATACCCTGTACTGCAACAAAATCCAAAGGCCTTGGAGGCTGTTTGGGACTATGCCTATGACCGTGTGGGCTATCTGGGGACCAATACTCCGATTGACCATTGTTACGCTTGCGATTTTGAGGGCGATTTTGAGCCTACGGAGCGTGGCTTCAAGTGTCCAAGTTGCGGGAATAGTGATCCTAAATTGGTAGATGTGGTTAAACGAACTTGTGGTTATCTAGGCAATCCACAGGCCCGTCCGATGGTAAAAGGACGTCACAAGGAAATTTCGGCGCGTGTGAAACACATGAATGGGTCGAGCTTATAAGTAATAAACAGACTATGTAGAGCTTCCACAGTTCCAGTTAGCTGTGGAAGTTTATTATAAACGAACAAGAGATAAAAAAGAGGAGAAAACAATGGGAAAATACCAATTAGACGATAAGGGGAAGGCCCTGGTGACACGCTATCATGAGAAGAATTCTAATGTGAAGCAGGATAAAAAAGCGCGTGTGCAGGAATTGCTCAAACAAGCAAAAAACAAGAAAAAATAGTATGGACTATACAGATATTAGTATTCTCCATACCAATGATATGTATTCCTACATGGGGAATTTTCCTAAGAAGGCACAGCTGATTGCGGATATTCGGGATGGTAATGAGAAAAAGGGGATTCTGAGCTATAGACAGGTCTCCACCCTCAGATGTGGGCATTACCCCAGGCGGTGAGGGTTTTATGGTCAATGGCAGAGCAGTCAAGCTAGACAAGGTTTATCAGATTGTAACTAATTCTTTTGTCTGGAGCGGCAAGGACAACTATGATGATTTCCACAAGGCAGAAATTATACAGGACTTGGGACTGGATATTGACATCATCAGCGAATTTTTCAAGAGACAATATGGAGGCTAGAATGGAATTAAGAAGACCAACTGTGGTGGATAAGAAAACGATTTTGGATATGTTGGCAGAGTTTGAAGCAGCAGGTTCTGCTATGGATGGAGGTTTTATCTCTAGGGATGTAAACTTTGAGGAGTGGTTAGAGAAGCTAAAACTGGCTGAGCTAGGGATTGGAGTGTCAGAAGGATTTGTTCCGTATGTTCAGTATGTATCGTTTGACCCGACAGGTCGAGCTATCGGCTTTCTTAATCTACGCCTCCGACTCAACGATTTCCTGCTCAATAAAGGCGGTCACATCGGATATTCCATTCGTCCGACCGAGCGTGGGAAGGGTTACGCCAAGGAGCAACTGCGACTTGGTTTGCAGGAAGCCGCAACCAAAAATATTTCCCAGGTCCTTGTGACCTGCTCGGCAGACAATCAAGCCAGTCGCCGCACGATTGTGGCTTGTGGTGGCGTTTTGGAAGATGTTCGAGATGGGGTAGAAAGATACTGGATTGAGGATTAATGGGAGTGACAAACTACTGAATCAAAACAGGAAAGGAATTGAGATTGGTTCCGCACTAAGCTTGCTGGGATCAATCCGAGCTAAAGCATTGGAAGTACCATTTATGGACAAAAACAGTCTGTGTACTGGTAAAACAGAATTCATCCAAACGATCAGATTTCATTTGCTTATGCTCAGGTATTTGAAATGAATAATCCTAAACCACAAGAATGGAAGAGCGAGGAACTTAGCCAAGGGCGAATAATGGACTACAAAGCCTTTAACTTTGTGGATGGAGAAGGAGTCCGTTGCTCTCTATATGTTAGTGGCTGTCTGTTTCACTGCGAGGGCTGCTACAATGTTGCAACCTGGTCTTTTAAAGCTGGGATTCCCTATACCAAGGAGCTTGAAGACCGCATTTTAGCAGACTTGGGCCAGCCCTATGTGCAGGGCCTAACCCTCTTGGGTGGCGAGCCTTTTCTGAACACAGGCACGGTCCTCCCACTCGTAAAGCGAATTCGGAAAGAACTGCCAGAAAAGGACATTTGGTCTTGGACAGGCTACACATGGGAAGAAATGATGTTAGAAACTCCGGATAAGTTAGAGTTACTATCCTATTTAGATATTCTAGTTGACGGTCGCTATGACCGTACCAAGCGCAATCTTATGCTGCAATTTCGAGGCTCATCGAATCAACGCATCATCAATGTACAGAAATCATTGCAGGAAAAACGAGTTGTCCTGTGGGATAAGTTAAAAAAATAGCCCTTCACAATGTGAAAGGGTTCTTTTTGACCAAATTTTGACCAAATTCACTCAAAAAACGAGAAAAAGCCTTGATAAATCAAGACTTTCCTCATATCAACCAATCCTCCCTGTAGGGATCGAACCTACGACCCACGGATTAAGAGTCCGCTGCTCTGCCAGCTGAGCTAAGGAAGGTAAAAAATAAAAATGCTGTATTGGTACCGGTTATCCATGGATTGTATTGATCCCGCACGCTAAAAGCAGGTGGGTGACGCGTTTCTAACTTAGTTGCTTCTGGGTGTGCCAGCTTGCATACTGTCAGAGGATCTTTGTCTCCCTAGTAATACAAAAATAGTCGGTCAACACATAGGTATGAATTCGTATACCACAGCAGTTCTTATTTATGATTTAATAATACCACTTTTTTTTGAAAAATCAAGAGAAAAATGGTAAAAGTGTAAGCGGTATCAAATTGTGTGTGCCCAAAAACCAGTTCTATCAAGGATTTTGGCGTCTATTTTTTTTCAAATTTTTTATCTTTTCTTGGGTCATACCCAAGGCACGCTCGTATTTACCGGTGTCGTTGGCGGTAAAGTAGTCCGCATGAAGTAACTTATCGGGCAGGTATTGTTGGTCCACCCATTTTTCAGGATAGGCATGCGGATACTGGTAGCCAATAGCATTTCCCAGCTCCTTACTACCAGCATAATGGCCGTCACGCAGGTGATTTGGAATAGGCAGATGACCATTTTTCTGCAAATCAGCTAGAGCTGCATCCATAGCCTGATAGGCAGAATTGGACTTGGGCGAGAGAGCCAAATCGACTACTACATTGGCAATCAAAATCCGTGCTTCTGGAAAACCAATTTTCTGAGCCGCTTCAAGGGCAGTCACCGTATGAATCTGTGCCTCTGGATTGGCCAAGCCGATGTCTTCATAGGCAATGACCGTCAAGCGACGAGCCAGACTAGGCAGGTCTTCCGCCTCAATCAAACGGGCGGCGTAGTGGAGGCTGGCATTGACGTCGCTGCCCCGAATGGATTTTTGCAGGGCTGAGAGAATGTCGTAGTGGGCATCGCCGTTCTTGTCCATGCTGATGTAGGACTTTTGCAGGCTATTTTCCACGGCGTCTAGATCAATGTGGCGGCTACCGTCGTCGCTTTCCTTGGTCGAAAGCACAGCCAGTTCTAGCGAATTATAGGCGGCACGCAGGTCACCGTTGGTAGCATTGGCTAGAAAGTCCAGAGCCTCAGGCTCAATGGTAATGGGGAAGTCAAAACCGCGTTCGCTGTCTGTCAGAGCCAGTTCCAAGGCCTGTCGGATGTGGCTGGTTTGCAAAGGATACAATTCAAAAATCTGCACCCGACTGCGAATGGCAGGCAGAATTGAGAAGAAGGGATTTTCCGTCGTTGCCCCAATCATGATGATATTTCCATTTTCCAAAAGAGGAAGCAGAAAGTCCTGTTTGGTCTTGTTGAGGCGGTGGATTTCATCGAGCATGAGGACCAGACCACCAGAAAACTTGGCTTCTTCAGCGATTTCCTGCAGGCGTTTTTGGTTGTCGGTCGTGGCATTAAAGGTCCGAAAGGCATACTTGGTCGTGCCAGCAATGGCGGACGCAATCGAGGTCTTGCCAATCCCCGGCGGACCGTAGAGAATCATGGACGACAGCATATTGGCATCAATCATGCGATGGATAATCTTTCCAGGACCGACCAGGTGTTCCTGACCGATGACATCATCAATGGATTTGGGCCGCATACGAAGGGCGAGATTGGCTGGCATAGGCTTCCTTTCAGTGCATTTATGGTATAATCATTATACTACAATTTTAGGATTTGGAGAAAAACGAAGATGACGGAGTTGACGGTGGGTGTTTTGGAAGAATACTTGCGTGACCACTATGGGACGACATTTCCAGAGCAAAGTCTCTTTATGAAATTAGTGGAAGAAATTGGTGAAGTGGCAGAGCTACCGAATCAGCGTGCAGGCCGCAAGATGATGGATGGCGAAGACGATAGCTCTGCTCGTCTAGCAGAAGAATTAGCTGATGTTATTCACTATGCTGTAGCCTTGGTAGCGGTGAATCAACTAGATTTAACCAAGTCCATTTTGGAGAAAGATAAGCAGGCCTCCGTCAAATATGGTCGAGAAATAAATTTATTGGAATTTATAGAAAAGAGGAAATAGAATGGCAAAACATGGCTTTTTAGATGTGCTGGAAGCGGCACTGGACAAACATTTTACTTACGATTATGAGCTTAACTGGGACAAGAAAAACCACGCAGTTGAGCTGGCTTTCATCTTGGAAGCACAAAATGCGGCTGGGATTGAAACGGTGGACGACGAAGGCAATGCCTCTGCGGAGGATATTTTCCTAGAGGAGTATGTCCTTTTCTACAACCAGGACAAGTCTCGCTTTGACGAGGAAGACTATCTGGTCGCTCTGCCATTTGACGCCAAGAAGGGCTTTTCAGCGGAGTTTCTGACCTATTTCGCAGGTTTTCTCAAGGACACCGCCGACCAAGGTCTAGATGACCTCATGGACTTTTTGGCGGACCCAGAAGCCCAAGAATTTGCGATTTCTTGGGACGGTGAGGCCTTTGAAAAAGGCAGAGCAGAATTGGTGGAGGGGGAGTTTTACCCATATCCGAGGTATTGAGATGGTTCATGAAATGTTACTGGCTCCAAAACCGTTTGAAATGATGAAGTCTGGTCAGAAGACCATTGAGCTACGACTTTACGATGAGAAGCGCAAGCATATACAAATTGGAGATCGCATCCGTTTTTATTGTACAGAGAATCAGACGCAAACGATCGAGGTGCAAGTATTAGATCTTCACATATTTGATAATTTTGCTCAGTTATACAAAGAACTGGATTTATTATCTTGTGGGTATACGCAAAGCAGTATCAGAGAGGCGAAACCAGAAGATATGGAAGTTTACTATTCGCGAGAACAGTTAGAACAGTACGGTGTAGTTGGTATAGAATTGCGGGTAATAGATTCTATTTGACATTCCGTTTTCTCTCTTGCTTGACTGTGGGTGAAACTTTTGCTATTATAAAAATAGAAAAGCGCTGAGTTCCAGCTCAACGCCCTGACAGGACCATAACGATGGTTCAGCTTTTGGACAAAATAGACCGCCAGCTTGAAATCTTGGGCGGTCTATTTTTTATCTAGCATGGTTACGATGATTGTAATGATCAAACCAAGCATATTTACAAGTAAGCTTGCAAAAGCTATGATGACCATTAGTTCATCTGCTGACAAATCAGGTTCTCCTTTCCGTTGGATTTTGTGTCTATTTGCATAGGCACCACCACCTTTCAGAAATCAGAACCACCGCTCAGATTTTCCTGTCATTTCATTTGTTCGAAAATTATTTTGATTTTACTTACCTAATAGCAGTAACTTGTAAAATAGGCTAGAAATCGGTACAATAATACAGTGATTGACGCATAGAAAAGAAAAGGAAAACAAACATGAACTCATGGCAAGAATTAACCATTCACGTGCATCGTGATGCAGAGGAAGCAGTTTCAAATCTGATGATTGAAACGGGCAGTCAGGGGGTGGCGATTAGCGACTCGGCTGACTATGTGGGACAGGAGGACCGTTTCGGCGAACTCTATCCCGAGGTGGAGCAGTCAGATATGATTGCGATTACGGCCTATTATCCCGATACTGTGGATATTGAGGAAGTTAAGGCAGACTTGGCGGCTCGCTTGGCGGATTTGACAGGCTTTGGCTTGGAAACGGGTCAGGTCAGCCTAGAAAGTCAGGAACTGGCGGAGGAAGACTGGGCGGACAACTGGAAGAAATACTATGAGCCAGCCCGCATTACCCACGATTTGACCATTGTGCCGTCTTGGACCGACTATGAGGCGACTGCTGGTGAGAAGATTATCCGCCTGGACCCAGGCATGGCTTTCGGGACGGGAACTCACCCGACGACCAAGATGAGCCTTTTTGCTCTTTCGCAGGTTCTGCGTGGTGGTGAAACGGTCATCGACGTTGGCACAGGCTCAGGCGTCCTCTCCATTGCCAGCTCCCTCCTAGGTGCCAAGGAGATTTACGCCTATGATTTGGACGAGGTGGCGGTGCGTGTAGCTCAGGAAAATATTGACCTTAACGCTAATACTAGCAATATTCATGTCGCGGCGGGCGATCTCCTTCGTGGCGTTGACATTAAAGCAGAAGTCATCGTTGCCAACATCTTGGCGGACATTCTCATCCATCTGACCGAGGATGCCTACCGTCTGGTCAAGGACGAGGGCTACCTAATTATGAGCGGCATCATCGCGGACAAGTGGGACATGGTGCGAGCATCTGCGGAGACGGCTGGCTTCTTCCTTGAGACTCACATGATGCAGGGCGAGTGGAATTGCTGCGTCTTCAAGAAAACCGCTGACCGCTCAGGTGTGATTGGAGGCTAGGATGCAGCAGTATTTTGTCAATGGCAGAGCACCGCAGGGCGTGTTCCCGATTAGCGATAAGGACACCGCCAAGCATATGTTTTCTGTCATGCGATTGCAGGCAGATGACCAGATTGTCCTCGTCTTTGACGATGGTATCAAACGCTTGGCGCGCGTGGTAGATAGCCAGAACCAATCTGTTGAAATCATCGAAGAACTGACAGATAATGTCGAATTACCTGTTTCCGTCACTATAGCCATGGGCTTTCCCAAGGGAGATAAGCTCGAATTTGTCGCCCAAAAGGCAACGGAATTAGGCATGGCAGCCCTCTGGGCCTTTCCAGCGGACTGGTCAGTGGTCAAATGGGACGGTAAAAAACTGGCAAAAAAAGCAGAAAAGTTAGAAAAAATTGCCCAAGGCGCAGCCGAGCAAAGCAAACGCAATCGCATTCCGGCTGTTCGCTTGTTTGAGAAAAAATCGGATTTCCTAGCTCAACTAGCAGGCTTTGACCAGATTATCTTAGCCTACGAAGAGGCTGCAAAAGAAGGTGAACAAGCCAATCTAGTGAAAATCTTGTCTGGCTTAGAAATCGGCCAATCAGTCCTTGTCATCGTCGGTCCAGAAGGTGGCGTGTCGCCTGAGGAAGTAGCTGCTTTCGAAGGAGCAGGAGCGGTCAAGACAGGCCTAGGTCCTCGCATTCTCCGGGCGGAAACAGCTCCGCTTTATGCTCTTTCGACCATTAGTTATGCGACGGAATTGTTGAGGTAGTCCATGTTTGCCTTAGGGACGATTATAAATACCTTGGCCATTGCCCTAGCAGGTTTGCTAGGATCTTGGTTTGGCCATTTACTGAAAGAACGGCATCGGTCGGGACTGACGATGGGGAATGTTTGAGTCTTTCTTGAACCTGTTAGAATCCTTTGATTATTGGGGTATAGATAGTTAAATGGTGATTGGTTTCAATAATGGAATTAAGAACCAGGCAAGGATGAGAAGACGACTATTCCTAGTAGAGTCCGTCTTCTCATTCTTACATAGCTGATTAGGGTAGATTTGGAGTGTATCGTTATTTAGTTTTTCTTTTATTACTTCGTTAACTCGCCTTGCCTAACTTCAGTTATGCCTGCGGCTCATTGCCTCGTACTAAAAGTAAATTAAAAGACTATAAAATACGAATTGCTGTGATTTTTTTTACAAATCCTATATCCAACTTTTTTACCTCACTTTTGATTTCTAGGGTCAGGCTGAAACAGTTTCTTGGGCTGTCTCGGCACAAACTTTGTTTGTTCAATTTCTAACCTCAAGCAATTCTCTCAGATTGCTAGAGCAATCAACTACTGCACTGAGATATTGACACTAACTTAAAGAAGTGGCGTTGTACTTTTTACCTAGCTGCGCTATTATTTGTGCTAGATTGCCCGTGAGTAATTTTTTCTTCATGCATATTAGGCTAAAAAGGTAAAAAGTCCTTTTTAAGTAGTTCGGGAATTCTTTATCAAGAAAAACAATTTAGGACAGACTTATATATAATAGCTCACAAATCCGAGTTTTTGGCAACAGAAATAGCGTCGCCGAAATATTTAAGCTACATCTTTTATTCAATCGAATCTAAAATTAGTCTATTAATGATTTTGAGAAAAATTAAAAATTTGTATATAAAAACGAACAAAATTAGTTTTAAGGTATCTAGAAACTAGTATTGTTCGTTTTTTGTTTTGTTTATCAATCGGTAGAATGACCAGATGAGGTATTTCAAAAAAACAAATCTTTTTGTCCTAGACTCATTAGAGAGTCAGTGTTTGAAATGTAATATGGTGTGATGCATATTTTTTGAAATATGGTCATTTTTATATTAAGGTGACTTTTGTCATTTCCAGATGTTCTTTTTCTATTTTTTCTGTGTTTATTGCTGAATGTCGCTTGATTTTAGAGGGAAATCAAGTAAGATTGTATATGGAAAAAATCTGTGTAAGTGTTATTGTAAAAAGTGAAAACTAGAGGAAGATTGCAGGGAACTTACGGCGATTGCTATTTATATTATAGTGCATTGAAATAATGGTATTTGAACTATCAATTTCATGTAAGCTTAATAAGTATTAAAGTTGATTTTGTTTATATTTAGAACCGAAAAAGATAATGTCCCTGTATCTCAACTTTAGCAGATTTAGACACAAACCAAGGAGTACGAGATGATAGAATTTAGAAAGAAAGCAGTTCAATTAGCTAGTTTAATGTCAGTTTTTTTTCTATGCACGTATAGTTTTACAGATGCGATGTATATCATGGCAGAAAGTTTGTCGACCGATGGTGCTTCAACAATAAGACGCACCTATATCGAAGACAAAAAGGAGGACAAAGATAGATTAAATATTGAGTTAGTAGAATCGTTGTCTAGTCCAAAGACTATAGGTCAAAAAATTACAATAGATAAGCAGAGTTTAGCTACACAGAATTTTAACGAAAAAGGTATAGTAGTTATCACTCAAAAAGGGCTAGAGTTAAAGAAAAATGATTTAGAAAAAGGTTGGAAACTAGATGAGTCATATAACGAGAAGGACCTAGCTATAACAAAGAGTGAGACAGAAAAACGCTCTCTTTCAAATGAATTAGATGTATTGTCAAAGACTGTAGAAGAACTTCCAGTGTATGGAGAAAACTACCATTCCTATAGACTGCTGCCAACAACAGAATTGGATTATTCGGCAGATAATGTAAGTCTGACTTTAAGTTTTACCAAGGTCAGTGAGGTTATTAAGGGGGAGTTAGTAGCGGTAGTAGATGCGGAACATATCGCATATTTTAAAGCTGAACCGAGTGTCTTTAAGGAGTATTCTCAAGTTAATGAAAAGCCTTCATCTACTGAGGATGTCAATGTAGTAAGTCCTTCTCAAGACCCACCTGTCTCTGAAACAAAAGAAAATGTACCTGACAATCCAGAATCACAAGGAAGTTCAACAGTTCCAGAGTCAGAGCAAGCGGTGGATGCTTTGGTCGAACAACGAGGAGTTATCTGTATCAAATTAACAAAATCTAGTTCTGAACAAGAAGAGGGCATTGAGGATGCTGAAAATGAAGCTATCGAAGGTGCTACATTTGAGGTGCGTAATGTAGAAAGTGAAAATCTTGTTTATACTGGTCATACAGATAAAGATGGTCTCCTAACGATTTCAAATCTTCCGTTGGGAAACTATGCGATAATTCAAAAATCTACCATAGATGGTTATGAGATTTCTGCCACAAAAGAAGTAGTGGAGTTAACAGTAGCTCAATCAAGACAAAATGTCTCAATTAGCAACTTCCCTAAAAATCCTTTAGAAGGACTTATGCTGAACTCAATATTGGATTCATCTTTGATGCCGCGTTCAGCGAGAGTAGCACGTTCGCTACTTGATACTTCATTATTTGATAATCCTACTGTGACAGGAAATGCAAATGCCACTACAACGACCACCGTATTCGGGAATAAAACAACAACCATCACGCGTGAAGAGTCAAACATAAAATACATTTTTAAACCTATTACAATTTCAATTCCAGGTGTTTATCAAAGCTATTCACAAGATGGTGTCTTGAAGAAGAAAGAGGTAGTGGTTGACCCAACTACCAATACCACAAAAATCATTTGGGAATACACTACTACGGTAGGCGGTGCCAATAGCAATATCACCTCCATTAGAAATGCCTTCTCAACAACAACTGACTCTGGTTTGGGTGAACCTAAAATTACTTCTATCATGAAGGATGGAGTTGCAATAACGCCCAATACGACTTACTACGGAAATTTCGACAATTTTAAGTCAGCTACCGATAATTTACCAGTTGGAAACGGAACGTATGTCTATACGATTGAGACTCCTGTGGTGATTCCAAGTGATAACTATAGTTTGGATTATCGGTCGGAAGTAACTGTTAATGCTCCAAAGGGTAGCAAGCTTACCTATAATGGCACATCAGTTACCTTAACTCAGACGGAAACACGTACCTTATCAACAGCAGACACCATTACGCTTCCAGCTAAAAATGATGGTGGTCCTCTAGGGGACTTAAAAGTAGATACGGTCAATACTTCCAATACCAATCGTACAATTGGTAAGTATCGTGATAATGACGATAAGGTCATCGAATGGACTAGTTCACAACTAAATGATACGTCGACAACCCAAAGTTTTACATTTGATGTTGCTTTGGACAATTCACAGGCAGTTCATAATTATACAGTTTACATTTATACGCCGACTACAACAGGTAGCTACACGGAAAGTTCTGCAACTATTGTATCACCGACAAATAATCAAATTACAGTTACGGATGTTCCGGCAGGTGCGGTCGCTTTGGTTAAGACAGTGACAAATGTGAAAGACGAAAAAGTTAATCACACCATTTCAGGAGCACAACTGGAGGCGTTGAAAGGTGATATAAAAATCCAGAAGAATTGGGTGAACGAAGCTACACCAGTGACTACTACCTTTAAAATAACTGGTGGAACAATCAATCAAACCCAAACACTGTCTGCAGATCAGTCAGCCATTACGGTAAATGATGTTCCTAAATTTTCAGGGACAGGTTCGACAGCGACGAAGAAGCGGATTCCTTACGAAGTAAATGAGGTTGTACCAGATGGTTACATCCTAACATCTGCTATATTTGATCTCGAAAGCCTGACTTATCTTTTTAATAACAAGAAAGACGAGTCTTCAACTATCCAGCCAGATTCCTCGGGGCTTCCTACCAATTATGGGATTACCTCTGTTGAGCCAATTGATATTAACTACATTAAGTACAGAAGTGGTAGTACTGTTTGGGGGGGATTTAGTGGATCGTTGAAACTTGGGTTTAAAATCCCACCTTTTGCTCAAGAAGGTGATAGCTTTACAGTTGAAATTCCAGAAGAACTAAAATTGGATCACCCAGCCAATCCAAATCGAGAGTGGACACCAGTCTATGATAAGAACGGTCGAGAGATTGCGAAGGTCTATCATACGAAGGAAAGAGAACTTAAGTTTGTCTTGACGAAGAATGCTTACTCTGTTTCAGAATATAGCGGTTGGTATACAATCGGAAGTCAACCAAGTAACATCATTCAAAAAAATAATGATACTTCTTTCAGAGGTCCTTATCTTATAGGTGCTAACCCTGTTTTGCCAAAGTGGTATGAGAGGGAAAATCTCCGCTCAACTATATTAAATAAGCAATTGACTTTTACAGGAAGTTATTCAGGCAGTTCTTTTTCTTATAGTGATAAGACAGTCACGACGACTGGTACGCTCAATGCTACAAATAATGGAACTCGTCAAGGAGATCTTCACCAATTTGATGGTGTAAACAAGTATGAGTACGAACAAGGGCAGGACTATATCAAGTGGGACTTGATTTATAATGCAGGTGGAAATCATACATCATCAGGTAGGAAGTTTTGGGATTTTATCCATCCACAGATGAGTTTATATACCTATGGGAATACTGACCAGAGTGTAGGGAAGGATATTGAGTTTTATGTTGCAGATGCGACCGCAGCAGCTTCCTACACTAATCCGGTGAAAATGACCTTTAAAGGAACTTCTACCAAAAACGGACATACTCAGTATCACTACGAAGTTCCAGGCACATCAATTGGTGTAGCAGTTTACATTAAGCAAGAGAGTACGTCTGATTTATCGTTTGATGGTTTTACTTCTACTCATACACTTGAGTTTTACTATGAAAATCTTCAAAATAAGGCACTTGTTGCCCGTATCAAGATGCGAAAAGGTAGCGCGACCAATGGTGGTTATTACTACAATGCTGCTCAAAAGGCATACTTTAGTGGAACTACGGGCTCTCAAAAGATTTACCGTCGTGCGGCAGAAACTACGGCACGTGGTGGCGCCTATCCGACAGACTGGTACAGTTTAAAGCTGAAAAAAGTTGCGTATGAAAATGGTCAAAAGAAAGCCCTTGAAGGTGCAGTTTTCACCATATACGATGCTAATAAGAGACCTTATCAAACAGTTCGAAGTAGTGCCAATGGTGAGTTCACCTTCTCAGAACTCTTAGCTGGTACTTACACCTTTAAAGAAACTAGTGCACCACCTGGCTATATCTTAGATCCGACAGAGCACACTATTGTTGTAACCGATAATCAAAATATTACCATTGATGGGAAAAAATACGATGTCAATAAGCCAACAGAAGTTGTTAATACTAAATCAACTACACTTCAAATCAATAAATTTGAATTTGGTGAAAGTAAGCCATTGAAAGGGGCTGTCTTTAGACTGCAGAGTAAAAATGGTGGAAATTATGATGTCACAATAGGAGATGTTCTTCCCGCAAGTCAGTTTATTTTCTCTAACCTCGCAAAAGGCATGTATACTTTGACGGAGACAAAAGCTCCTGCGGGTTATAAAACGATTCCTCCTCTTGATATTGAGGTTTATGAGGAAAATGGAGAGTTAAAAGTACGTAAATTAACAGACACTTCCAATACACAGACGGGAGCGGTAGAAGTTGTCAACGGAAACTTTAGTATAAATGTTGTTGACGAGGACTTTAGTACTGAGTTCACCAAGGTAAATGAGCAAGGTCAGCCACTCGCAGATGCAGTGTTTGAGCTTCGTCAGATAACCCAAACAGGCTACAAACGAGTTCTAACAGGCTTAACTTCAAATAGTCAAGGCAAGCTCCGTGTGGACCACTTGCAAGGTGGTATAACCTATGAACTTTGGGAAACTAGTGCGCCAGCAGGTTATAGTAAGTTAACAACAGTTGCGGCACGATTTATGGTATCTGAGACTGGAACTATCAGTTTTGAATCTGGTACTAGTGAGCGTATTATTAACCGCCCTCCAACTTATAAAGTTAAAGTGCAGAAAATTGATGCACTGACTGGACAGAAAGTAACTGTGCAGACACGTATTGGTATTACGGATAGCCAAGGGAATGTAATTGATGGGCAAATTGCAAACTTTGACAATGGAGAGTTCAGCTTCCCTAAAAACTTTGCCCCAGGAACTTACTATATCAAAGAAGAAAAAACTCCATCGGGTTATATCGGCTTATCAGGTTTGGTACCATTCACTATTCGGGCAGATGGTATAGTAGAAGTGAATAGTGATTATCTTGAAGGTATTGATGTGACGACAAGCTCGCCAGATACGATTACGATAAAAGTCAAGAACTATCCACTCGGTAAATTCAAAGTTAGCAAGCGTGTTAAAGGGATTAGTGATTTGACCAACCTTATCACTGGACAAATGACCTTTACTTTGACAAAGAATGACGATCCGACCATCACCATTGTCAAACAGCAAGCTGCAAACCAAGACTTTGTTTTTGAAAACCTCCAGCCTGGGGTCTATACTCTGACAGAAACACAAGCCCCATCTGGCTATATCAAATCGACAGAAAACTACACGATTTATGTTAATAGGGATGGCAGTGTCCGTTTCTACTCTGACTCGGATATAAGTAGTCACATAGCAAGTGGTTTGCATGTGATAAAATCTGCAGAGATTGCTATGGCCTCTACCTATGGCTATAGTACAGAAGATAAGGCGCTGGACAGTGATTTGACAACCGGTGCCTTGTACCAACTCTCAAGTTCGACTTTGAATGAAGGACAATGGTGGGGAGTGAACTTAGGTTCGTCTCAGCGCGTAACGCAAATTCGCTTTGCTCAAGGTAAAAATACCACAAACGGTAGTGACCATGACAAAATGGATAGCTATGCCCTTGAGTATTCACCGGATGGTATCACCTATCAATCAATTGGTAATTTCACCGAGACCGACCTTACTCAGACTGTAGATATCTATGCTCAATACATTCGTGTACGGAATCTACAGACGGGAATGAATAGATGGTTGGGAATCCGAGAATTGCAGGTAAGTGTTCGAGATGCTACCCAAACGATTGAAGCAGGTAGAAGTGATGCTGCCGCTAATGTTATTAAAATCGGTAACATCGAAAATCCAGAGTTCAAAATCGAGAAAGTAGATGCGAATAACAAGCAAATCTCAAAACCTGTTACCTTTAAGCTCTATAAAGTTGACGATAGTACAACAGAGGCAACTGTATCAAGTACCTCTCTTGACGATACCAATCTCGTACAAACCTTAACATTTACAGGTCAAAGCAGTTTGACACGATTAACTGCGACAGCGCTTGGCAAATATGTTCTTGTAGAGACACAAGCACCAGAAGGTTATGACGGTTTGAGTGCACCGGTATTGTTGGAGTTATACGAAACAACGCAAGCTTATGCGGTAACGCAACAGAAAGCTGTGACACGTTTTAGAGTTTTAAGTCAAACTAATTCGGTTAGTGTAACAGATTTACCTGGTGTTAGTGGTGCTCTTGCAAATGCGATTAGCATTAAAGTGAAAAATAACGAGCGTAGGTACAATCTTAAAATCAAAAAACGTGATTATCACCATCCGACTCTTGGTTTAAATGCGCACTTTGAACTTGTTACAGAGGCTGGTCATCCAGTTGTAATTGATGGTGTTAATATGAAGGGGGATACAAATAGCGCTGACAACAGTATCACCTTCTCGAACTTGCCAGTTGGCGTCTATATTTTGAAAGAGACAGTTGTTCCTACGGGAGGCTATCGCCCTGTTAATCAATTACAAGATACCAAATTTGAAATCCGACCAGATGGTAGCTTACAAATTTTAGAGTCAGATTCGAATATGGTGACAGTTGATACGTCACAAGGTGCTACCTTTGAGATCACCATCAAGAACTTCAAGCAATTTAAGTTCAGACTCCAAAAAACAGATAATCGTGACGAGAATCACCTTCTAAATGGTGCAACATTTAAAATTTACAGCGATCCAAACAACGATGGTGTTGAGGATACCGAAGTTGCTAGTGGTGTGACGAAAAATGGTCTCTTTGAAACATCTTTGAGTTTTGGTTACTACATTTTGGAAGAAACTGTTGCGCCAACGGGATATCAATTAAATCCTAAGAAATACCGTTTCCAGATAAACCATGATGGAACGACCAAACTTCATAATGGAGATAATCAGGTTACCTTAGCTGAAAGGGTAGATGGTGACAATGTTATTCTCTTTAACATGAAGAATACAAAACAAACAACCCACATCAAACTTGCTAAACGGTCTTATAGCGATCCTACGCAACGTCTTGTAGCAACGTTTGAACTAAGAGAAAGTGACAATCCTCAAGCGACAGCAGTTGTAAAAACAACGACTACAACAGGGGATGAAGTCCTCTTTGACAATTTAGCAGTAGGGAAAACCTATATCTTGAAAGAGATAGTAGCCCCTGACGGTTATCAAAAGATTGAGAAAGAATTCCATATTAATATTGGTGCAGATGGGGCTATCTCTATCCAAGATGGAGAGGACCTCGTCAGTCTAGACAATATGGACAATCACCTGATTATTGTGAAAAACCTCCGCAAAGGAGAATATCCGAAAACAGGTGGTATGGGTATCATTCCATATATTGCATTAGGGGGGGTGATGATGTTCATTGCTTTTGCCGTTGAGCAACGTCGGAAATATACTAGATAGTTCCTAATGTAAATAAAATAAGAAACAAAAAATAGGAGTATACAATGAAAAAATTGACGAAATTATTTTCAGTGTTTACTGTGTTCCTAACGGTGCTCGGTTCACTGATAAATATTAAACACTTAGTCCATGCCGAAGATACGGCTAGCACAACCGTTATTGTTCACAAAATCGTAATGAATAATGACGATTTCAATAAATTTACTTATGAAGAAAATTTATCCAAATATAATGGTAATTCAATCGGAGATTTGAAGAATTATTTTGGTAATTCTGCTGTGGAAGTTGCGGGAGTAAACTTCAAAGTATGGCAAAAAGTCGAGACAAAATCCGATGGTACTAAGACAGGTGTTGAACTTGGTATTGCTGGTGATAATGATAACTACAAACTTGCTACAAACTATTCTAACGGTGTTGAAACAACAGCTAATGGTGCAACATTCACTCTAGCTAATGGGATTTATATCTTCACTGAAGATAAAGAAAAGTCACCATACTACAACCAAAATGGTAGTGAATTAACTGGTATGAAGGCTGTACCATTCAAGCTTGAATTGCCACAGGCTAAAACAGATGGTTCTGGATACTTTGATACCAAAACTCCTCTTCATGTGTATCCAAAGAATACTGAAAACAAACCTGAAATCACAAAAGCGTTCACTGATAAGGCAAATATTGGAGATAATGGTGTAAAAAATGTTGAAATCGGTCAAGAAATTGGTTACACTATTACAACAAAAGTTCCTAAGGACGCAGCATATAAGACATTTGCTTGGGAAGATACCATGCTTAAAGGTCTTGACTTCAAGCTAGACTCATTACAAATCGCAGATGATAAAGGTCTTAACCTTCAAAAAATTACAGACTACACTTTGACACAAACTGTACGTGGGTTCATGGTGCAATTGAATCCTGATGGCCTTGCGAGATTGGAAGAAAAAGCAAAGGAAGGTGAAGTGAACTTTACCTTGACTTACAAGGCTACTTTAAATGACTCAGCTAAAGTTGATTCTGGAATCCCTAACAAGGTTAAATTGATCTACGGTAACCGTCCAAGCGAGTTCTCTGAACCAAAATCAACAACACCAAAAGATGGCGAAATCACTGTTGAAAAAACTTGGGAAGGCATAAATAAAACGAAAGTTATATTCGGTGTCTATGAAGAAGATACTGGTGTACGTGTTGGTCAAATTGAGCTTACAGAAAATGTTACCTCAGGGAAATTAGGTAATCTTGATAATAATAAAAAATATATCGTTGTCGAGGAAACAAGTGTTTTAGGTTCACTTCCTATTTATGAAAATGGAGTTGCTGGAACTATTAATGTAAAAAATAAGAAAAACCCGAACCCAACTCCGCTTGAGCCAGAAGAGCCAAAAGTTATCACATATGGTAAGCGTTTTGTGAAGACTGATGATAAGGAATTGAATGCTAGTACGAAACTGCTCGGCGCAGAGTTTATTGTTCGTAAAGAGGGCGAAGAGAAATACCTTGCTTTGAAAGCGACTGCTACAAAAGATGCAGAAGTTTCAGATTATACCCAAAAAGAAGCTGCCTATATTGCAGCCGTCAAAGAAAAAGCTACTGATATTGATCAGAAAAAAGCTTTGCGCGATGCAGCGTACGAAGCAATGAACATGCAATGGACTTGGGTAGATAGTAAAGATGGTGCTTTTAAATTCGTATCATCAACAGATGGTAAGTTTGAAGTCAAAGGTCTTGTGGCTGGTCAATATGAACTTATTGAAACAAAAGCCCCAGAAGGATATGCGCTTCTTACTACAACTGTGAAATTTATTGTAGGTCCAAATACATGGGGGCAAACAGATGATATTACTGCTCAAAACTTCCAACAAGTGAAAAACAAAAAAGTAACCATTCCACAAACGGGTGGTATCGGTACACTTGTTTTCACAATTGTAGGTTTGAGTACTATGGTATTTGCCTTTATCGCGATGAAAAAGCGTCAATCTGAAGAAGCTTAATTATTACTAGAAAGGAGGGGCAGATGAAAACAGTAAGACAAATAATATGTTGCCTTGTCGCTATAATGTGTGTATTATCATTGCCCTCGCTTTCACTCCAAGCACAAGATTCTTTTGATGTTCAGGTTCATATTCCTTTCCCTAATGGAATAGATGCCAGTCAAGTTTCGACGGGTTTGGAGGCTTGGTACATCGCTTCAGAAGAACCCGTTTCTTCTGAACAGTTGGCAGATTCTTTATACCAAAAAAGTCGGTCTGAGTTGACCAGTCTCTATGGTGAGCCAATTTCTTCTCAAGCTCTTTCTCCAGAAGGTCAAGTCACTTTTCGAGGATTGACCAAGGGATGGTATTATGTTCGGCAAGTAGGAAAGCCTACGAGTCTAGAAGTTATCCCATTCTTGATGAATGTAGGTAGAGGTGTTACAAAGATTGAGGCTAAGGTTAGGAGACCTAGCGAAGAAAAGGGTAGTAAGCCATTTTTAAAGGTATCAACCAGCACCGCCCCTTTATCTGGGGCAGAATTTGCGGTTCTTGAGGAAGTAGGCGGAGAATTGAAGGAAGTGATAGTCGACGGCAATTCTTATCACGTCACTTCAAGTTCGAATGGTCAGTTTGTGGTAGGTCCTCTTCCTTATGGTACTTACTACTTAAAAGAGGTCAAGGCCCCTACTGGCTACATTTTATCTCAAGATACGATTCCTTTTGAAATAACCTCGGATTCACATGTGTCCGAGATCATTAAGATTAAGAATAAACCTGTTACACCTCCTGGAATTGAAATTCCATATACAGGAAATGTGGTGGTGATTGCAGTTTTATCTACCGGTATTTTGCTCTTCTTGCTAGGTTATCGCTTGGTAACTTATACTAAGCGATAACGTTTGACAGACTAGAATAGAGGGAAAATCCCATTGTCAGGTTGAATCTGGGGCAATGGGATTTTTCGTTTTAAAGTTGGATTATGGTATAATAAAAGCAAGAATGTAGGGGATTCTATACTCTTCGAAAATCAAAATTATCCGTTGTCAACTAGCCTTGATGAACTCTAGTTCTGTTTTCGGCTTCGTTTCTCAGGCTACTTTTGGTTTTCATTGAGTATTAGCTTTGCAATGCAGTAGAAAGACAATGGAAGAATAATGAAGTTCGGATTATGATACAGAAAAAATCGGGAAAAACTACAAAGAAAAAAAAGAAAAGTAATATCCCCTTTTACTTGGTATTTTTGATTGGATTTGGGATTTTACTTTATCCTCATGTTTCTAATTTTTATTATCGATATGAATCGGATCAGCTGACTAATTCTTTCGACCAAGAAAAGAAGACCTTAGCTTCTGAGGAGGTTAAGGAACGAATGGATTTGGCTCAAGCTTTTAATGAGAGTTTGAATAATGTGGTTTCGGAGGATCCGTATATCAAATCACGACATGAAGCTGGACGGGTAGAGTATGCACGGATGCTGGAATTGCATGAAAAGATAGGTTATGTTGAAATTCCAAAAATTGAGGTCAAGCTTCCTGTTTATGCAGGAACTTCTGAGACCGTTCTTCAAAAAGGTGTAGGGCATTTGGAAGGAACATCCTTACCGATTGGGGGGAGCGATACCCATACTGTCTTAACGGCTCATACAGGTTTACCCAAAGCTCGATTATTCACAGACTTAACGAAGGTAAAAATCGGTGATACTTTCTACATTCACAATATCGTAGAAACATTAGCGTATGAAGTAGATCAAATAGTGGTTGCTGAACCAACTCAATTTGAGGAATTGCTGGTCAAGCCTGGGCAGGACTATGCAACCTTGCTAACCTGTACGCCTTACATGGTGAATACGCACCGTTTATTGGTACGCGGTCATCGTATTCCTTATGTTGCAGAAGAGCATCTCAAAGCGTCTGAAAATGCAGAGAAGCGTATTCTTATTCGTTATCTTCTTTATGCGCTCGGAATGTTTGTCGGTATTTTACTGATTTTCTTATTAACAAAAAGACGGAAAAATAAAAAGAAAGTGACGAGTAATGATGAAACGTTCACAACTTAGAAAGGGAATATCTAAACAGTCCATACTCTTGAAGCTTTTATTTCTCTTTGGTTTTGTAGTGACGCTGTATCCGTGGATTTCTCAATATTATTATCGTTATGACTCTGATTATAAAATCCAATCATTTTATGAACAAGCACAACAGTTACCGAGTGAAGAAGTTCTGAAAAGGTTGGAGCATGCTAGGGCCTACAACCAGACCTTGGAACCTCACAAATTGCAAGATCCTTACACAGAAGAAGAGAAGGCTGGGGTAGTGGAATACGCTCGTATGCTTGAGGTGAAGGAGAAAATTGGTTTTGTAGAAATTCCGAAAATCAACGAGAGAATTCCTATATACGCTGGGACAACTGAGGAAGTATTACAAAAAGGAGCGGGGCATTTGGAAGGTTCCTCCTTGCCAGTTGGTGGAGAAAGTACTCATACTGTGATTACGGCGCATCGTGGTCTTCCTAATGCTTCGCTATTTACCAACCTCGATCATTTAAAAGTCGGGGATCAATTCTACATTCATAATATAGCTGAGGTATTGGCTTATGAGGTGGACCAGATTTTAGTTGTTGAACCGAATAATTTTGATCCTGTTATAGTTCAAAACGGAAAAGACTATGCAACCTTGCTAACCTGTACTCCTTATATGATTAACAGCCATCGTTTGTTGGTACGTGGACATCGCGTTCCTTATGAGCCGAAAGTTGCCATCAAGCAAAAACCGGCATTCTTTTTGGATATGCTAACGCTATCCTACTTGGTAGCCCTATTAATCATAGTAGTGATTGTTATTATCCTCTATCTTCTCCGTAGGAAGAAGTATCAAAAGGGGGAAATGAAATGATGAAAAGAATAGGATATATTTTCATGTTGGTTGGTTTGTTGCTTCCTTTAGTGTTACTGACAAATATGTCAGTGCAGGAGTTTCAAGTTTTCCAACAGTATCAGTCTTATCGTAGGAATTCTAAATTCTTTTCGACAGAGCAACTCGAAGAAATTAAGGCTTATGGGGAACAGGTTAGTGGTGGTGACTTACCCACAGTTGATCCCTTTGCAGAGAAAAATGATTCAAATAGTACCGATGTGTTATTTTCTGAATTAATGGATGAGGCAATTGGTTATTTGAGTATTCCAAAAATTGAAATTCGACAACCTATTTATGTTGGAGCAACCAGTGAACATTTAAATGATGGAGTTGCTTCTGTTATAGGAACAGCTTTACCTATAGGTGGAATAGGTCGACGAAGTGTCATTGCCGGTCACCGTAGTTGGTACAATGATCTCAGATTTTTCCGATTGTCAGAGTTGAGAGAAGGCGATAAGATTTTTATTGAGGTTGGTGGGAGGACGCTGACGTATTTGGTAAAAAATACAGAAGTGATAAAAGCAACAGATTGGCAAAAGTTATTACCTGTTGAGAGTCAAGATATGATAACCTTGTTGACATGTGATCCACTAGTTCCTCCTTTTGATTATCGCTTGTTAGTCAACGCTTATCGCGAATCAGATGTAATAGAGGAAGCTGATGAAGTGAGCCAGACCAGTCAACGTGAAATAAAGCAGTTTCAGCAATATTCATTCAGTCTTGTATTTTACCTGACGATATTTGGTTGGGTCTTGTTGCTTTATATCCTTTACCGTTTTATTAGAACCTGTATTTGGTAGGATGAAGGGTGTTTTTGGCGTACGCAGAGGTCAAAAGGGGATTGAAACAAAGATAGGATTCCTCCTAGTGAGGCTGGGCAGAAAGTCCAGCCTCGCTTCTCAGAGTTCGTGTCAACATCTCAGCGCAGTGGTTGATTGGCAGATTTGTTCGTGTTTCACACTCCAAATCTGACCTAATCAACTGTGCGGGGGTGGGAAGACGAACTCTTTTTAAACTGGTCGAGTTCTTTCCCACTCCCTTCGAAAATCAAAAGCAGACGTTGTTAACTTGATTTGATGAACTTCAGTTCTATCTGCATCTGCGTCGCCTAGTCTGATTTTTATTTTCATTGAGTATTAACGAAAATTGGTTAAGAAATTAGTCCAAAACAATGGGAGCAAAAGAAAAACACAGACAGCTTAGCTGGATTTCATCAAAATCAGCTTGAGTCTATCTGTGTTTTTTTATTGAATGCAAAAGGGTATTGGTATAGTGGCAAGTCGTACGAACGCCTCTTTATACTCTTCGAAAATCAAAATTATCCGTTGTCAAGAGCCTTGATGAGTGAAAAGCTCCAGTGGAGGTTTTCAGCCTGTTACCTTGAAATAAGATAGTAACAGAGTTCTATCTTCGACTTCGTTTCCTAGGCTACTTTTGATTTTCATTGAGTATTAAGAGGTTCGTGACGAGTCAAAAGCAATGAGGCTTGAACAAGGACTAGTTTTTGCTCAGTCTCGTCTATTTTAATGTTCTTTTTTCTTAGTCCATGCGCCGACAAAACCAATCAAAGTGAGACCAAGCAGACTAAGCATAGAGGTAGCTTCTCCTGTTGCAGGGAGTGTCTTGGTGCTCGCTTGTGAATGTGGACTAGCCAATTTATGTTGTGGAGCAGGAGCTGGTGGATTTACCGCTGGAAGAGTAATTCGTTGACCAGATTCGAGTACAATATCTTGACCTGTATTACCTTGATCTGACTGCTGTTCATCTGGAGTCACTACTTTAGGTTCAGTGTAGACGAATTTGAATTCACCGAACCCTTCGCTGGAAGTTGAAGCCTGTAGGTAGACAATACCTTCTTGGTCAGCAACTAGAGCTTTCGCACGATCTGCTGTCAAGAAGCGGAGGTCGAGTCCCTTGATACTATCTGTAAAGGTCCAGTTATTGTCTGCTGTAGGATTAATAACTTTTTCAGCGATAATATAATTGATGATGGCTTGGCGGTTTTCCAGGTTCAATAAGCGGTTGATAGAAGCTTCGCGAACCCCAGGGAAAGTACCGTTTGCACGGTAGTTGTTGGTCACAACGATGAATTCTTGATCAGCTGTCACATCTCGTCCATTGTATTGCAGATTCCGAACTCTGCTGGCAGTTTCGTTGACTACCTTACCATCACGATCGTATTTATTTGGTTGCGTAATATCGTACTGATAGGTTACTCCATCAATAACGTCAAAATTGTAAGTGCGGAAATCTGTGTTGACTAGATTTTGTGGCTCTGTTGAGCTAGGGTCAACTTGCTTGAATTGACCTGCGGACATTTCCAACCATTCTTTGAGTTGGGCACCGTTGACTTTCAAGATGGCTACAACGTTGTCGTAGAGGTAAAGGTCTGCTACGTTCTTGATGGCGATTGGGCCAGCAGGAATGTCTGTATAGGCTGAAGCATCGCCTCGAGTACCAGCCTTAAATGGTGCAGCCGCAGATAGGATTGGTAGATTAGCTTCTGGAGTCCCCACCAACTGTTGTTTTGCATACCAAATCTGTGCATTGTTAACAATCTGTACAGAAGGATCATCTTGAACAAGGGCAAAGAAGCTGTTGATAGGAGCAGTTGTTTCACCGACTTGTTGACGAACATATTTGATGGTTTCGTTATGAGCTTCTTTAGCAAGGTCGATGATGCGACCATCTGCTACAGATGATTTTGTATCAATTTTACGAATAGCCGCTTTGCTAGAAGTAGTTGTCCATTTGCCATCTTTAAAGACCAGATTGAGGTCGATGACGCCGAGGTGATCACCGTATTTACCCGCCATGGTGACAGGAGTACCGTTGATTTTACCATTTGTATCATCCACGCCAGAATATTTAGCGTAGAAGCTTGGTTTTTCGGCAGTTCCTGGGAATTCTGCGTGGGAGTGACCTGTGATAACCGCATCAACTCCTTTTAGGCTGGCGATTTGGTAACCGACATTTTCCTCGCCGACTTCATATTGGTCATCGCCGATACCTGAGTGGGAAAGGACCAGAACGATGTCTGCGCCATTTTCTCGCATGGTTGGGATAATATCGCGAACGGCTTCAACTGCATCACGGACAAACACTTTTCCTTCTAGATAAGCTTTGTCCCAGTTGAGAATTTGAGGGGGAACAATCCCTGTAACACCGACATTTAGTGTAACCTTTTTACCCTCGGTGTCTGTGAATGTCTTTTTCACAATGGTATAAGGGGTGTAGAGAAAGTCTTTTGTAGTCGGATCGAGGACATTGGCATTGACTAGAGGCATGTTGGCTGTACGAATTACTTTTTCGAGGTAGGCAAGGCCGTAGTTAAATTCGTGGTTGCCAAGTGTGCCGACGTCAAATCCCAGCGTCTCTAAGGCGGCGTACATAGGATGTTGTTCGCCTTCTTCAATAGGATCAACGATAGACTTGTAATTTCCAAGAGGAGTACCTTGAATGGTGTCTCCATTATCTACCAATACAACATTTGGATTTTCTTTTTTTGCCTCTTCGATAAGAACAGCTGTTTTTGCCAGACCCAGCGTTTCCACTGGTTTATCTTGGTAATAGTCATAGTTGACCAAGTTCGTATGGAGGTCAGTTGTTGCGAGAATGCGAACATCAACAGTTTGTCCTTCAACAGGCTGACTGGTTTCAGTTGCAGCAGGAGTGACCGTGCGTGCTTCTGAAGCAGTTGTGTCAGTTGTCTCGCTCGTAGGATCACTAGTTTCAGCTGTCTCGGAAGAGCTTGGATTTTCAGCTTCGGTAGTGGCTGGAGCAGGAGATTCTGTATTATCAGCTTTCTCTGTGGTGTCAGTTTCAACTGGTACAGCCTGACTTGCTTCTGTTGAAGAAGCTGGAGTTGTATTGAGAATCTCTTCGGCTTGAGCTAATTTTGGATTGCTTGCAGCTAAGAGAGCTAGTGTGAGTGCTACGGCACACTTACTGAAACGAAAATTCATAAGAATCCTCCATTTTCTTTTTTATAATAATCTTCTACAATCATTATACAGCTAAGAAATATAAAATTCAAGACTAATTCTGAACGTTTGATTGAAAAATAAGTGAAAATAGTAAGAAAAACAATGAAAAAAGGAACGTTCGTTGAATCTGAGTCTGGGTTAGATTGTTTGTAATTAGTAGTCTTATGTTAGATTCCTTTTTCTTTTTTCGTGAAAATGGTAGAATAGTAGGAAATATAAGAGGAAGAGTAGAGATATGAAAGAAATTAACTACACTGGGGAGGAAGTGGTTGCCTTGACAGCCACCTATTTACCGGAAGAAGATGTTATATTTGTCAAGAAAGCTTTAGATTTTGCGACAGAGGCACACAAGTCCCAATTTCGTAAATCGGGCGAGCCCTATATTGTACACCCGATCCAGGTAGCAGGTATTTTAGCAGGACTCAAGCTGGATGCTGTGACGGTTGCCTGTGGTTTCTTACATGATGTGGTTGAAGATACGGATGTAACCTTGGATGATATGGAGGCTGAATTTGGTCCAGAGGTTCGCCATATTGTCGGCGGTGTTACCAAACTGGGTAAGGTTGAGTATAAGTCTCATGAGGAGCAGTTGGCTGAAAACCACCGAAATATGCTGATTGCTATGTCTCAAGATATGCGGGTAATTCTGGTCAAATTAGCCGACCGTTTGCACAACATGCGGACTCTTAAGCACTTGCGCAAGGACAAGCAGGAACGTATTTCACGTGAAACAATGGAAATCTATGCACCACTTGCCCACCGTCTAGGTATTTCTTCAATCAAGTGGGAATTGGAAGACATGTCTTTCCGCTATCTCAATGAAGTTGAGTTCTACAAGATTACGCGCATGATGAATGAGAAGCGCCGTGAACGGGAAGAGTTGGTCAATGAAGTTGTTGATAAGCTAAGAGAGTATACCGAGGAGCGCCATCTACATGGTCAGATTTACGGTAGACCCAAGCACATTTACTCTATCTATCGCAAAATGCACGATAAGAAAAAGCGGTTTGATCAACTCTATGACTTGATTGCCATTCGTTGTATCATGGATACTCCGAGCGATGTCTATGCTATGTTAGGGTATATTCATGAATTGTGGAAACCTATGCCAGGTCGCTTCAAGGACTACATTGCCAACCAAAAAGCTAACGGCTACCAGTCTATTCATACCACGGTTTACGGACCGAGAGGTCCAATCGAGTTCCAAATTCGGACCATGGAAATGCATCAGGTGGCGGAATACGGGGTGGCAGCTCACTGGGCTTACAAGCGTGGTGGCAAGGCAACTGCCAGCGAAAAAGAGTTGCGCTGGATTAACAACTTGATTGAACTCCAAGAAGGAGCTGGGGATGCGCAAACCTTTGTAAATTCTGTCAAGGACGATATTTTTACAGAGCGTATTTACGTTTTCACGCCAGATGGTGCTGTGCGTGAACTGCCTAAGGACTCCGTACCGATTGACTTCGCCTATGAAATTCATACCAAGGTCGGCGAGCGGGCGACAGGTGCCAAGGTCAACGGCCGTATGGTTCCTCTGACGACCAAGCTTAAGACAGGCGATCAGGTGGAAATCATCACCTCTGCCAACTCTTTCGGTCCAAGTCGTGACTGGGTCAACTTGGTTAAAACTCACAAGGCTCGCAATAAAATCAAGCAGTTCTTCAAGAATCAGGACAAGGAATTGTCTGTTTCAAAAGGGCGTGAGATGCTTCAGAACCTACTCCAAGAAAACGGCTACGTTCCCAACCAATACCTGGACCGTCGCCACATGGATGAGGTCCTGCAAAAGACCAGCTATAAGACCGATGAATCCCTTTTTGCGGCAGTTGGTTTTGGAGAAGTTTCTGCTATATCAATCTTTAACCGTCTGACAGAAAAAGAGCGTCGCGAAGCTGAGCGGGCTAAGGCCAAAGCTGTCGCGGATGAATTGGTCAACGGTGGCGAAGTCAAACACGACAACAAAGATAGTCTGAAAATCCGTCACGAAGGTGGTGTGGTCATTGAGGGGGCGTCAGGCTTGCTGATACGGATTGCCAAATGTTGTAATCCAGTACCTGGCGATGAAATTGTCGGCTACATCACCAAGGGGCGTGGGGTGGCTGTTCACCGTGTGGACTGTATGAACCTCAAGAGTCAGGAAAACTATGATGTCCGCCTGATTGATGTGGACTGGGAGGATGAGAATTCGACCAAGGAATACATGGCAAACATTGACATCTACGGTCTCAACCGCTCAGGTCTTCTCAACGATGTTCTCAAGGTTTTGACCAATGCCAGCAAGAACATTTCTTCGGTCAATGCCCAGCCAACAAAGGATATGAAGTTTGCGACCATCCATGTTTCCTTTGGTATTTCCAACCTGGCAACCTTGACCAGTCTGGTGGACAAGATCAAGTCGGTGCCAGAAGTTTACTCAGTGAAAAGGACCAACGGATAAGATGAAAATTGTATTACAACGTGTATCACAGGCCAGTGTGACCATCGACGGAAGTATCCATGGGCAAATTGAACAAGGGCTCTTGCTCCTAGTCGGTGTGGGACCAGATGACAGCCAGGAAGACCTGGACTATGCTGTTCGAAAAATCGTCAATATGCGGATTTTTTCAGATGAGGCAGGTAAGATGAACAAGTCCGTTCAAGATATAGGGGGCAAGATTTTATCCATTTCCCAGTTTACCCTTTTTGCGGACACCAAAAAGGGCAATCGCCCTGCTTTTACAGGAGCGGCAGCTCCTGCCCTAGCCAGCCAACTCTATGATGCCTTTAACCAAGCCCTGTCAGCCTTTGTGCCTGTTGAAGTGGGCGTTTTTGGGGCGGATATGGCGGTCAGTCTGGTCAATGATGGGCCGGTGACCATTGTTTTGGATACGAAAAATAAGTAAAACTTTTGGCAATGGTATGTACTCTAGTTGTGTATTTTGATATACTAATATTGAAAAAATAGGTATGGAGGCTGCTATGAAAAAATTGCTCAAAAATCATTTCTTTTATTTGACGACTGCGTTTCTTTTGATTTTAGTGATTTACTTTAGTGGAATAGATAAACGTTGGATTATTTTGGCAAGTTTTCTTTATTTCATTCCATCGCAGATTTTATACCGTCGTCGCCTAAAAGAGCGACTCCAAGAAAACCAGCCCAAGTAGGTTGGTTTTTTCGACAGTATTGGTTATTTGAAAACAATGTGCTATAATAATATTGTCACAAAGTGGTAGTTTATGCTTTGAAGTTAGGATGAGGTGAGCGAGAATATGAGAAAAATTTTTCAAGACCTTAATCAAGAGTATCTGGAAACCAGAAGTTCAGTTGGAGAAGATTGGCTGGAGTGGATTATCCAGAGAAAGATGACCTGGGGTATGCGGTGGGGGTTGGTAGGGATTCTCATGTTTGTCTTGCAGCCTTTAACCTATAACCCTCATTTTCTATTGGGCTGTTTTTATATAGGTTTCCTACTTGGGTTAGTGTATGTATGTGGGCAACTATTTTTTGCAGCCAGATCTATTTTCCGTAATTTGAAAAAGAGGTAACTATTAATTTTAGAAGAAAAAATCGCTCAGCTTGTTTAGGCTGGGCGATTGCTTTTTTCGATGAATAATTGTTGAGCGATGGCTGTTGGGACGGCGAGCTCTTTGTCCTTGTACTGGATGGTGATGGTTTGGGCAAAGTGGTCGAAGTCTGTGACGGTTAGTAAATCACCGACAGCTAATTCATGTTGTTCCAAGTACTGAAGGAGTTGATAGAAGTCATGGATGCGGACAAGCCGGTAGTTCCCTGTCTCAGTTAGCTGTGACAGCCGTGTCTGGTAGCGTTCGATGAGCGGTTGTCCTGCTTGAGGAATGCTTCCCCCGTGAGGACAAGTTTGGGGCTGTTCCAGTAGCAGGTCTAGGCGATTGATAAAGTGATCTGAAACGGTGTGTTCTAAAATTTCAGCCTCTTCATGTACTTCTTCTGGGGAGTAGCCAAGTTGCTCAACTAAGAATACTTCAATCAAGCGGTGTTTGCGATAGAGGCTAGCTACCATTTCGAGGGCGGTTTGGCTGAGGAGATAACCTGCCTTGGCATCCTTAAAAATGAGTTCTTCGGCTACCATTTTTTTGAGCATTTCAGAAACGGCTGGTGCGGAGAAGGCCATCTTCTCTGCAATGAGTTTATTGGTAATTTTTTGGTCTAATTGACCCAGTTCATAAATACATTTTAGGTAATCTTCTTTGTTTGGTGTCATGAGAACTCGCTTTCTACTGAGACTATTATATCAAAAAATTTAAAAATCAGTTGACAAAATGATTTTTTTAGATTAATCTAATTATAAAGTTAGGTATGCTTAATAAAAATAAAAGGAGAACCTATATGAAGAAAATATTGTTCAGTTTTGCTCTGCTATTGTCCCTAATAGGACTAGGAGCTTGTCGTCCATCGCAAACCACAGAAGGCTCTAGTAAGCCAAGGGTGGCTGTGACTACTTCCTTCCTCAATGACATGGTCTATCAGTTGGCGGGCGATGAGGTGGAACGTGATTTGCTGATTCCAGCAGGAGAAGACCCTCATTTGTACGTAGCCAAATCTAGTGATTTATCAAAATTACAAAAGGCTGACCTTGTTCTCTACCACGGTTTGCACTTTGAAGGTAAAATGGTTGAAGCTTTGGAGAAGACCGGAGTAGCTGTTTCTAAAAACTTTAATGCAAAAGACTTGAATACGATGGATGAGGATGGAGAAGAGATTGTCGATCCGCACTTCTGGTTTTCAATTCCCTTGTACAAGTCAGCTGTAGCTGTAGCTTCAGAGGAACTACAAAAACTCTTACCTGCTAAAGCTGAGATGATTCAGAAAAATGCAGAAAAATACCAAGCGCAGCTAGATGATTTGCATGCCTGGGTAGAAAAAGAATTAAGTGTGATTCCAAAAGAAAGTCGCTATTTGGTAACACCACATGATGCCTTTAATTACTTTGCTGCTAGTTATGACTTCACTCTTTATGCTCCTCAAGGCGTGAGCACCGACTCAGAAGTGGCTAACAGTGACATGATTGAGACAGTTAACCTAATCATCGACCATAATATCAAGGCTATCTTTACAGAGTCTACAACCAATCCAGAACGCATGAAGAAATTGCAAGAGGCAGTAAAAGCCAAAGGTGGTCAGGTTGAAGTTGTTACTGGCGAAGGTAAGGAGTTGTTCTCAGATTCCTTGGCACCAGAAGGCGAGGAAGGGGATACCTTTATCGACATGTACAAACATAATGTTAAACTGATGGTTAAATATCTGAAATAGTACAGGTCGAACGGACTTGCTATTCAATGAAGACTAGAGATATTACCAAAGATAGAGTTGATAGGTACAATATGAGGGACAATCAATTGTTTCGAGCACAAGCGGTATAGGGCTCTTTCTATTGGAGGTGGTAACGCTTGGGGGAGGATAGGCGTTAGTAGCAAATCACACCAGTTATTGAGGTCCTTGACTAGAAATACCGCTTGTAGACCTCGATGATCTTGGTTCACAGCGGGACTTTATATATCAGTAGTCTGTGCGTGAATAGAGATTTCAAATGAGTAGTAAAAAGGACTCGGTCTAGGTCGAGTTCTTTCCGTTTTTGGACCATTTTTAACAGATTTATAAACATACGATTAAAGGAAGCATTGGTGCTCTGCGAAAATCAAATTCATGTACTGATGTGTTGAAATAAGCGATGTATAGGGTTTGCCAGCAATTTGTTGGTACGGTATCTTAATCTTATCGACTTTCTCAGCTTGGTAGGTTGGTCTGGTTTTGATTTTCATTGAGTATGAATGAGGCATATCATTTTTAAAAATAGGAGGAAATATGTCAGCAATCATTGAATTAAAAGATGTCAATTTAGCATATTCAGCCAGCCAGACCATGGCTTTAGAAGATGTCAATTTGGTGATTCCCAGAGGGAGTCGGACGGCTATTGTTGGGCCGAATGGTGCTGGGAAGTCCAGTCTATTCAAGGTCATTTTGGGGTTGGAAAAACCTATCACAGGACAGGTTCGCTTGCTTGGTCAGGAGGCAGGTCTAGAGAGGTTGATTGCTCAAAAAGTAGCCTATATTCCCCAATCCAGTCAAGTAAACTGGCAATTTCCTGCAACAGTTTTTGAAATTGTTCTGATGGGACGCTTCGCTCATAGTAAGGGGATGTTTAGAAGACCGACTAAGGCTGATAGACAGATTGTTGAGCAGGCTCTAGAGCGGTTAAAAATTGCGGATTTACGCCATCGTCAGATTGATCAGCTTTCAGGTGGGCAGCGTCAGCGGGTATTTTTAGCCAGAGCCCTGGCACAGGAAGCAGAATTGTATCTTATGGATGAGCCTCTGGCAGGGATTGATCAGGCAACAGAAATCATGATCATGGATATGCTCAAGGAGTTCCAATGTGAAGGGAAAACTTCCATTGTCATTCATCATGACTTAACGACGCTGGATGCCTACTTTGATCACCTTGTCTGGCTTCATAAGCATGTGATTGATTTTGGTCCGATGGATGAGACTTTGACAAGCGAGAATTATCAGGCGACCTACGGTATAGGAAATGGGCTGTTTCTAGGAAATGCCAAAGGAGGCAGTCATGTTTGAGGTTTTCAAAGAGTATTCTTTCTGGACAGTTGCTTTAGGGACCGTTAGCCTAGCTGTGGCAGCCAGTACTATCGGAAGTATATCTGTTCTTACTAAACAGAGTTTGCTTGGGGATGCTCTTGGGCATGCTTCTTATCCTGGAGTGATTGTCTCTTTCATGGTTTTTCAGTCGCGACATCCTCTCTACTTGCTGTTAGGAGCAGTGTTGTCAGGCTACCTTTCTTATGCACTTGTCCATTGGCTGTGTCGAAAAGGTGGTCACAGTCTAGTCAATGCCCTTTCATTGGTGTCTGCTTCTTTCTTTGGTTTGGGAATGGTCTTGAAAAATGCTATTCAGGGAAATGAAGCCTTTGCAGGGTCTTCCCAGGCTGGATTGCAAACCTATCTATTTGGACAGGCAGCCTTTATTCAGCTGGATGATGTGATACTCATCGGAATTATTTCTCTATTGGCTTTGGCATTGTTTACTTTCTTTTATCAAGACTATAAGCTGTATCTGTTTGATCAAACTTTTGCAAGGGTTATTGGTGTTCGTGTAAAGTACTTACAGCAGTTGACGATGTTTTTGATGATTTGCCTAATTGCAGTAGGATTAAAGTTAGTCGGAGCTATTTTGATGAGTAGTTTTTTGATTGCGCCAGCTGTCTTTGGCTTGATGCTGGGAAAATCGTATCACAAGAGTCTGTTACTGGCAGGAATCGTTGCAATTGGGTCGGCTTTTGTAGGGACCTGGATTAGCTCTAGTGTATCTGGCTTGTCGACCGGACCGACTATTATCGTCTGTCTGACAGGTCTGACCCTATCTGCATTTGTGTATGTTACCTATGTCAGAAAGGAGAATGGTCGTGTTTGAAGTATTACTCATTTTGATGGTTATTGCTAGTTCTTGTGGCTTGCTCGGCTCGATACTGGTTGTAAAAAATCAATCGATGTTGGCAGATGCGCTATCGCATTCTGTCTTGCTTGGGATTGTTCTGGGATTTTTTATTAGTCATAGTTTGGATTCGCCGTTGCTAATAGTTGGTGCCAGTCTGTTTGGGTTATTATCGGTTCTTGCCATTGACCGTCTGCATAGTCGAAAGATAGCGCATGATGCCGCAACAGGTCTAGTTTTTTCTTTCTTTTTTGCGGTGGCGGTTTTACTTATTTCTCTTTTTGCTCGCAATGTTCATTTGGATGTGGATCTGGTTTTGCAGGGGGAAGTACTTTTTGCTCCGCTCCATCGTATGGATGTTCTAGCCTGGTCACTCCCTGTTAGTCTGGTCAAGTCGAGTTTGGCTTGGTTGGTTATTGTTCTATTTTTTGCGTGGGCTTACCATCGTTTACAAGTGTACCTATTTGACAGCAACCATGCTCGTTTGTCTGGCTTACGAACAAGGATGTTAGAAATGGTTATTTTGATTCTAGTTTCCTTAACTACTGTTCTGGCCTTTGAAGCGATTGGCTCGATGACTGTTATTGTTTTCTTGGTGGCACCAAGTATGGCTGCCCTACGTTGGGTCAAATCCTTTTGGCAATTGCTTCTTTTAGGGCAAGGTATCGCTATTTTAACGGTTGTGCTAGGTTTTTTAGTGGCCAATCAACTGGATTTAACCATGTCAGGGACCTGTGCCGTTGTCAGCCTTCTTGTGGTTTGCTCGAGTATTATTTTAAAAAATACTTGGTCACGGTCATCTGATAAGTGAAATTATCAGAATTTTTTGTTATTATAGTCATTAAGAAAGCCAAAGGAGAAAATCAATGACACGTTTACAAGATGATTTTTACGAATACGTCAATGGTGAATGGGCAAAAACAGCCGTGATTCCAGATGACAAGCCAAGAACAGGTGGTTTCTCAGACCTGGCGGACGAGATTGAAAAGCTCATGATTGACACGACCAATGCTTGGTTGGCGGGAGAAAACGTCCCAGAAGATAGCGTTTTGCAAAACTTTGTGGCCTTTCACAAACAAGTAGCCGACTATGCAACCCGTGACCGTTTGGGAGCAGAACCAGCACAAGCCTTAATTGCAGAGTACAAGGCTCTCAACTCTTTCGAAGAATTTACCAGCAAGCTGGCAGAATATGAGTTGGCAGGCAAGCCAAACCTCATGCCTTTTGGTGTGGCACCTGACTTTATGGATGCCCAAACCAATGTTCTGTGGGCTTATGGCATAGCGACCATCTTACCAGATACGACCTACTATGAAGAAGGTCATGAAAAAGGAGCAGAATTACTCAAGACTTGGCGGGAGTGTCAGGAGACTCTCTTGCCTAAATTTGGCTTTAGCGATGAGGAAATTGCAGAGCTCTTGGACAAGGTTTTGGCCTTGGATGCAATTGTTGCTAAGTATGTTCTGTCCAATGAAGAGGGGTCAGAGTATGCCAAACTCTATCATCCTTACCAATGGGAAGACTTTGCAGCCTTGGCACCAAACTTGCCACTGACTGCTTTCTTTGAGGAGATTTTAGGACAGGTGCCAGACAAGATTATTGTGCCTGAGGAACGCTTCTGGCAGGCTGCTAAGGAAATTTACAGTGCGGATAATTGGGAGCTTTTGAAGGCGACCTTGATTTTGAAAGCGGCAGGAGCCTATACAGCCTTCCTGTCGGATGAAATCCGTATTCTAGCAGGAGCCTACAGCCGTGCCCTTTCTGGTACACCGCAGGCTCAAAACCAAGAAAAAGCAGCCTACAACTTGGCACAAGGCTACTTTAACCAAGCTCTCGGTCTTTGGTATGCTGGCGAAAAATTCTCACCAGAAGCCAAGGCCGATGTGGAAGCCAAAGTTGCCAAGATGATTGAGGTCTACAAATCTCGTTTGGAAACGGCAGGCTGGTTGGCTCAGGAAACGCGTGACAAGGCCATTGTCAAACTCAATGTTATCAAGCCTTACATTGGTTACCCAGATGCCTTGCCAGAGCGTTATTATAAGAAGATTGTTGACCCAAGCAAGTCCTTGGTGGAAAATGCTGTTGAATTGATTAAGGTGGATATTCGCTATACTTGGAGCAAGTGGAACAAGCCTGTGGACGTTAAGGAATGGGGCATGCCAGCTCACATGGTCAACGCCTACTACAATCCACAGAAGAACTTGATTGTCTTCCCAGCGGCCATTTTGCAGGCGCCTTTCTACTCTCTGGAGCAGTCTTCATCAGCTAACTACGGCGGTATCGGTGCGGTTATTGCCCACGAGATTTCCCATGCCTTTGACTCAAACGGTGCTTCCTTTGATGAGCATGGTAGCCTTAATAACTGGTGGACAGAAGAAGACTATGCAGCTTTTGAAGCTCGTACTCAGCAGGTTATCGACCAGTTTGAAGGTCAGGATTCTTACGGTGCCAAAATCAATGGTAAGTTGACCGTGTCAGAAAACATTGCTGACCTTGGTGGGATTGCAGCGGCCTTGGAAGCAGCCAAGTCAGAAGATGACTTCTCCGCAGAGGAATTCTTCACTAACTTTGCTCGCATCTGGCGAATGAAGGCCCGTCCTGAGTTCATGCAGATGTTGGCTAGTGTCGATGTCCATGCACCAGGTCACCTACGCACCAACATCCAGTTGCCAAACTTCGATGAATTCCATGAAACATTTGGCGTTCAAGAAGGCGACGGCATGTGGCGTGCAAAAGAAGACCGCGTGATTATTTGGTAAAAATGCGAAAACAGCTAGTGAAAACTGGCTGTTTTTGTCTTTCCCAATTCCCCCAAAACGTGATATAATAGTAAAGATAATTTATTGACATGGAGAAATGACATGAGCTTCTACAATCACAAGGAAATCGAGCCCAAATGGCAGGAATTTTGGGCAAAAAATCATACTTTTAAGACGGGAACAGATGCGGACAAGCCAAACTTTTATGCCCTAGATATGTTCCCTTATCCGTCTGGTGCGGGCTTGCACGTTGGTCACCCTGAGGGCTATACGGCGACGGACATTCTCAGCCGTTACAAGCGTGCCCAAGGCTACAATGTTCTTCACCCAATGGGTTGGGATGCCTTTGGTCTGCCAGCTGAGCAATACGCTATGGACACGGGAAATGACCCAGCTGACTTTACGGCGGAAAATATTGCCAACTTCAAACGTCAGATTAACGCCCTTGGCTTTTCTTACGACTGGGACCGCGAGGTTAATACGACTGACCCTAACTACTACAAGTGGACCCAGTGGATTTTCACCAAGTTGTATGAAAAAGGCCTAGCCTATGAGGCAGAAGTGCCTGTTAACTGGGTAGAGGAATTAGGAACAGCTATCGCCAACGAAGAGGTCCTTCCTGACGGAACGTCTGAACGTGGTGGTTATCCAGTTGTCCGCAAGCCAATGCGCCAATGGATGTTGAAAATCACGGCCTATGCAGAGCGTTTGCTTAATGACTTAGAAGAAGTTGATTGGCCAGAGTCTATCAAAGACATGCAACGCAACTGGATTGGTAAGTCAACTGGTGCCAATGTGACTTTCAAGATTAAGGACACAGACAAGGACTTCACAGTTTTTACTACCCGTCCAGATACTCTTTTTGGTGCGACCTACGCAGTCCTTGCCCCTGAGCATGACTTGGTAGATAGTATCACATCAGCTGAACAAGCAGAAGCTGTTGCAGAATACAAACGCCAAGCCTCTCTCAAATCAGACCTGGCTCGTACTGACCTGGCTAAAGACAAGACCGGTGTTTGGACTGGTGCCTACGCCATTAACCCTGTAAACGGCAAAGAAATCCCAATCTGGATTTCAGACTACGTGCTGGTTAGCTACGGAACAGGTGCTATCATGGCTGTTCCTGCCCATGATGAGCGTGACTGGGAATTTGCCAAGCAGTTTAACTTGGACATCATTCCTGTGCTGGAAGGTGGCAATGTAGAAGAAGCTCCTTACACAGAAGACGGTGCCCACATTAACTCGGATTTCCTAGATGGTCTTAACAAGGAAGAAGCTATTGCCAAAATGGTGGCTTGGTTGGAAGAAAATGGTTTCGGTCAGGAGAAAATTTCTTACCGCCTCCGTGACTGGCTCTTCAGCCGTCAGCGTTATTGGGGTGAGCCAATTCCAATCATCCACTGGGAAGACGGCACTTCCACAGCAGTACCAGAAAATGAGTTACCTCTGGTATTGCCAAAAACCTCAGACATCAAGCCTTCAGGTACAGGGGAGTCACCTCTTGCTAACTTGACAGACTGGTTGGAAGTGGTGCGGGAAGACGGCGTTAAAGGTCGCCGTGAAACCAACACTATGCCACAATGGGCGGGTTCTAGCTGGTACTACCTCCGCTATATCGACCCGCACAATGATGAGAAGTTGGCAGACGAGGATCTTCTCAAAGCTTGGTTGCCAGTGGACATCTACATCGGTGGTGCCGAGCACGCAGTCCTTCACTTGCTTTATGCTCGCTTCTGGCACAAGTTCCTCTATGACCTTGGCGTTGTGCCGACTAAAGAGCCTTTCCAAAAACTATTTAACCAGGGTATGATTTTGGGAACTAGCTACCGTGACAGCCGTGGTGCCCTTGTTGCGACAGATAAAGTTGAAAAACGTGATGGTTCTTTCTTCAACATCGAAACTGGTGAGGAGTTGGAGCAGGCACCTGCTAAGATGTCCAAGTCCCTTAAAAACGTGGTCAATCCAGACGATGTGGTCGAGCAGTTCGGTGCGGATACCCTCCGTGTTTACGAGATGTTCATGGGCCCACTTGATGCGTCAATCGCCTGGTCAGAAGAAGGTCTCGAGGGCAGCCGTAAGTTCCTTGACCGTGTTTATCGCCTCTTGACGACCAAGGAGCTTGCGGCGGAAAATAGCGGAGCGCTTGATAAAGTTTACAATGAAACTGTGAAGACGGTGACAGAGCATATTGAAGACCTGAAATTCAACACGGCTATCGCCCAGCTCATGATTTTTGTCAACGCAGCCAACAAAGAAGACAAGCTCTATGTCGAATACGCCAAAGGCTTTGTCCAATTGATTGCCCCATTTGCGCCACACTTGGCAGAAGAACTCTGGCAAGGTCTGACAAATACAGGTCAGTCAATCAGCTATGTCGCATGGCCAACATATGACGAAAGCAAGCTGGTAGAAAGCGAAGTGGAAATCGTTGTCCAAATCAAGGGCAAGGTAAAAGCCCGCTTGACCGTAGCCAAAGACCTAGCACCAGCAGAGCTTGAAAAAGTTGCCCTTGCGGACGAAAAAGTCCAAGCTGAAATTGCTGGGCAGACAGTGGTGAAGGTGATTACGGTTCCAAACAAACTTGTCAATATCGTTACCAAGTAACGATTGCCTCGTTTGTTTGTCTATTTCCAACCTCCAACAGTCTATCCGCAGACTGTTGGAGCCAACTAAACTTGTTAATATTGTTGTGAAATAAATGTAAATAATAAGAAGACGACTTCCGTATTGGAGGTCGTTTTTTTGACAAAAAGTCCGAACACTGTGATTGTTAAGAGATTGCAAGTTATCTGTAATATTTGTTACATTTCTTTAAGCTCTCTGCAAGGATTATCCCTTAGGATAGATAGGGCAGAAAAAACACGAAGGAATCAAATATTATGAGTTATCAAATGATAAAAAAACAATTCAAATTGGGACTGTTTACAGCCCTCATAGGAAATCTTTTATGGTTGGGAATGGTGAATGTCAGTGCAGATGACACAGTTATAAGCGATAGTCCGACAGTATCAGCGTTAACAAAAAAGGTTGAAGCTGCAAAAATAGTAGCCAAAGCTGCTGCAGAAAAAATTGTGGCTGAGAAAGCTGCTGCCGCTGCAAAGGCTGCTTTGGCTACCAATATGGTGTCAGAGGTTGCTGTGGAATATACGGCTAATACCTATCCAGCTGGTCAGTGTACTTGGGGTGCCAAAGAAATGGCTCCTTGGGTTGGAAACTATTGGGGTAATGGTGGAGATTGGGCAGCTAGTGCGGCAGCGCTTGGATATGAAGTGGGAACTACTCCAAAAGTTGGCGCTATTGCTGTATGGACAGATGGAGGCTACGGTCATGTTGCCTATGTAACAGATGTGGCAGCTAACGGTCACATTCAAGTTAAGGAATCAAACTATGGTGGAGTATACTACCCAAGTAATGTCCGAGGTTTCTTTGATCCAACAACAACTAGTGAAGGAACAGTCAGCTATATTTACCCACCAGCTGGAGTATAATTAATATGAGATATAAAGACCGAGTAGGTCTTTTTTTTATGCTCCGATACTTGATTAAAATTTTTAATGTCCTTGATAGAAAAAATATATTGGCTGGAAATTGTTATTCATGATACTATTGTAAAATCTGAAAAAGAAAGTGTGTTTTAATTATGAAGAAAATAGCTATGTTTACAAGTTTATTGTTTGCGGGTATCGTGTTAGCAGCCTGCAATTCATCTGCAGGTACATCGAATAGTACAGACCAAACCCTCTTGGCACAAATTAAGGAAGAAGGCGTTATTCAAATCGGTACTGAAGGTGCCTATGCTCCTTACTCTTACCACGATGAGAGCGGAAAATTGGTCGGTTATGATGTAGAAGTAGCCGAAGCCGTTGCTGAGAAATTGGGTGTTAAGGTGGAATTTGTTGAAACAGAATGGGATTCCATGATTGCAGGTTTGGATGCGGCCCGTTTTGATACCATCGCTAACCAAGTCGGTATTACAGATGAGCGTAAGGCAAAATACGATTTTTCAACACCATATACATACATCTATGGAGCCTTGGTAACACAGAAGGATAATACTGACATTACAAGCTTTGCAGATTTATCTGGTAAAAAATCTGCCAACAGCTTGACAAGTAACTGGGCAGATTTGGCGCGTGAAAATGGTGCAGAAGTTGTAGGTGTGGATGGATTCTCTCAGGCAGTTGAATTGTTGAACACAGGGCGTGTGGATGCTACCATCAATGACAACTTGGTGTACTTGGATTATGTGAAACAACATGCTGATGCACCGATTAAGGTTGTGACCTTGACGGATGACGTATCGACAACAGCCTTCCCAGTTGCAAAAGGAAATGAAGATCTTGTGAAAGAGATTGATGCAGCCTTGGCAGAATTGGCTAGTGAAGGAAAATTAGCTGAAATTTCAAACAAATACTTTGGTGAAGACGTATCAAAAGCTAAGTAATCAGGAGAAACAATGACAGAAAGAGTATGGCAACTATTGCTTGATTCATTTTCACAAATACTTGTTCCAGGATTGTTGGTGACTATCCCACTGACAATCCTGTCTTTTACCTTTGGCTTGTTAATTGCTATTGGGACGGCCTTGGTGCAAATTGCTCAGATTCCCATTCTCAAACAAGTGGCTCGTTTCTATATTTGGGTTGTTCGAGGAACACCACTCTTGGTTCAACTCTATGTGATATTCTTTGGGCTACCAAGTCTAGGAATTGTCTTGGATGCCTTTCCGTCGGCGGTTTTGGTTTTTTCTGTCAATACAGGTGCCTACGCTGCGGAAACCATACGGGCTTCTATCGAGTCCGTGCCTAAGGGGCAGTTGGAGGCTGGCTATTCTGTCGGGATGAGTTTTGCCCAGACCATGCGTCGGATTATTCTCCCGCAGGCCTTTCGAGTGGCCTTCCCGCCCTTGTCCAATACCTTGATTGGATTGGTCAAGGATACATCGCTGGCTGCCAATATTACCGTCTTGGAGATGTTTATGGCAACTCAGCAGATTGCAGCAAGGACCTACGAACCTTTTGCCCTCTATTGTGAGGTGGCCCTTGTTTATCTATTCTTTTCAACTATTTTGACCAAGCTTCAAGCCTATGGTGAGAAGAAGTTGGCAGTCTATTAGGAGGTTCAGATGATTCAAGCAAATGGAGTAAAGCTGACCTTCGGTGGTCAGCAGGTGTTAAAAGGAATTGATGTAGAGGTTAATCCAGGTGAGGTGGTCGTCATTTTAGGTCCGTCTGGATCAGGAAAAACGACTCTTCTTCGTTCTTTAAACTTTTTGGAAAAAGCTGACGCGGGTCACTTAGTCTTCGGTGAGGACAGCTATGACTTGGCTAAGATTAGCCACAAGGAAATTGCAGGCATTCGCAAGCGCACAGCCTTCGTTTTTCAAAACTATAATCTCTTTGCCAACAAGACTGCCTTACAAAATGTGACGGAAGGTCTGATTGTGGCTCGGAAAGTACCCAAACAAGAGGCTGAAAGAATCGGTAAAGCAGCCTTGGACAAGGTGGGACTATCTGATAAATATGGTTTCTATCCAAGCCAGCTATCAGGAGGTCAGCAGCAACGGGTCGGCATTGCCAGAGCCATTGCGACCAATCCCGAGGTCATCTATTTTGATGAACCAACCTCGGCTTTGGATCCTGAGTTAATCGGAGAGGTTCTGACTGTCATGATGCAGTTGGCTAAAGAAGGCATGACCATGGTGGTTGTGACTCATGAAATGGGCTTTGCGCGTGCGGTAGCTGATCGAGTCATATTTATGGATGGTGGTCGGATTATCGAAGAAGGTCGACCAGAAGACATTTTTGACCGTCCACAAGAAGAACGTACTAAGCAATTCTTAGCTCGCATTCAAAAGGTAGATGTTGAGTAAGCTAAGCAAATTAATTTATCTTATTCATTTCCATAATCGTACAGAAAATGGACAGAATTTGACAAAGATACTTCAATTGTTAGACATTGATTGGTCTAGCGGTTGGAGTATTTTTTGTTTAGAGGGAATGGGTATTCTTATATAGTACTTTTAGCACGAGGCGATGAGCCGCAGGCATAGATGAAGTTAGGCAAGGTGAGCTAAGGAAGTAATAGAAGGAAAACTAAATGACGATAAATGTATTCGAAAGGTCTTTACTTTTTAGTAATAAATAGTATATAATAACCTAAAGAAAACGTTTGCACAATTTTGACTGTTTGCTTGCTAAAAGATAAGCAACAGAAATAGAATTAGGGAGGAGTTCTATGACGACATTAGCCGATGTGGCTAGGTTAGCCAATGTATCAAAGATGACTGTTTCGCGTGTCATCAACCATCCAGAACAAGTTACACAAGAGCTGCGGACGCTCGTAACAGCTGCGATGGAAGAATTAAACTATAAGCCAAATGTGGCGGCCAAGGCCTTGGCCCAGCAACGGACACTGATTGTTCAGGCTGTCATTCTCGAAAAGATGGATGTGGTAGAGCCGTACTATATCGACCTTCTTGCAGGAATCGCTGATGAGCTCAATCATCGAAATTATACCTTGCAGTTGGTGACCAATCCAAGTCAGATTACTGATCAATGTGATGGTTACATTGTGACTGGTGCTCGAAAGACTGACTACCCCTGGTTGAAAGGGCTGCGGAAGCCATTGATTTTATTTGGGGAGAATCAAGAAGGCCTTCCTTTTGTAGATTCAGATAATCGTTTGGCGACTAGGTCCGCAACCCAGTTTGCTTTATCAAAAGGTTATGAGAGGATTGTTTTTGTAGGGATTGACTTGCCAGAAGCCTTTGAAAAAGGGAGAGAAGAAGGCTACAAAGATGCGATGCAGGGCCGAGAAACTCATCTCTATCGATTGGAAAATCGTTCTCGTGTTGCGGAAGAATTTGTGAAAAATCTTGATTATTTACCAGAAAACACCTGCTTTATCTGCGCATCGGATCGTCTCGCTCTTGGGGTTACAAGAGGTTTACAAGCTCTAGGAAAGTCTATTCCGAATGACGTTGGGGTGATTGGTTTTGACGGCTTCTTTTTAGATAGGATGTCCAGACCAGCCTTGACGACGATGAAGCAGCCGATTCGTCAAATGGGGGCTCTTAGCGTCAAACATTTAATGACGATATTGGATGGCAAGCCTCTGGCTAGACAGGGGCATTACTGCCAGGCAACCTTAATTGAAAGGGAGACTACACCTCAGTAGTCTCTTTTTTGGTCAATGGGCGGTCTAGGAGCAAAAGAAGGGGGAGCTATTTATTCTATTTTTGTTAGAGAGTAGCTCAAAACTTGTTACCGCTAACATTTAAGAAAACGTTTGCAAAGACTCCTTGGAATTGTATATACTGGTAGTGTACAATTCAAACTTATTTATATGGAGGAGTCTATGAAAAAGAAATCCATTCGTGAGATGAAATCAAGTGGCATGTTTGAGAAAAAACAATTTTTTAGCATTCGTAAATTTAATATCGGAGTTGCATCCGTCGGTATTGCGACAGCCTTTTTGATGTCTGGGACAGGTCATATGGTCCATGCTGAAGAGGTGGTGGCGACTACTGTTACAAGTGTTTCAGAGCAACCGGTTGAAACAGCCAGGACTAGTGCTACTACACATCCTACTGGAGTATCTGAAACAGTTGAGGCTCCAGCAGTCACTGAGCTTGTTGAAACAACAACAGATACTGTAACAGCGAATCCACTGGCAACTACTAAAACACCTGTGGAAGAAAGAGCAGCCGTAGCAGATACGACAACTGCAACTGAAGTACCTATCGAAGAAGGCAGCATTCGTCTGCACTTTGAAAATGTAGATGAAACAGCACCAGAAAGTCAAGGACTTTGGACTTGGGGAGGAGTGGCAGAGCCGTCCGATGGTAATCAATGGCCAACGGATACAGCGAATTTTTCAAGCAGTCAGGTAGATCACTACGGCCATTACGTTGATATTAAAAAATCTGAGACACCAGGAACGATTGGTTATCTGGTTCTCAAGAATGGGGAAAAAATAACAGAATCGGACCAAAAAGTGGAGCTTCTTGTTCCGGAACAAAATGAGGCTTGGATTGCTAGTGATTATACTGTTTCTAGCTATGAGCCGCTTAAAGATGAAAATGTCCTCCGTATCAACTACACCCGTGAAGACAATAATTATGAAGGTTGGGGAGTTTGGACTTGGGGCGATACGACTGAAGCAAGTAGCGACTGGCCAACAGGTGCCGTTGATTTTAAACTTGGCAAATACGGCGCCTATGTTGACATTCCTCTATCGAATGGTTTAGATTCTAAGCTTGGATTTCTACTAATCAATCAGAATAATCCAGACCTAGCAGGCAATAAAACCATTGATTTAGCCTTTGCAGATCGTAAACGGCATAGCCAAATTTTCCTTCGAAACGGTGACGACAAAGTTTACACAAATCCATACTTTATCGAAGAAAAAGTAGAATTAGATACAAGCAAAGCTACTCCGGGAACAAAAAATGTAACCATTGAAGCAAGTATAAAAGCACCATTCAACTACAATGAAAGTGGCTTGGTATCTGTAACTGTCACCAACCCTGAAAATGCTGAGATTGTCAAAATGGAAGTCGATACAAGTGCCATCGGCGGAGGTCTTGTGCCAATCTCTACTGAGCTCAATCGTGTGACCATTAAAGCGACGTCTAGCACAGCGCCAGGGACCTATAGTCTTCCTGTAAAGGTCTATGACAAGGACAACGGTTACTACGAAACAAAATTGGATGTGACCATTACGGAGCGTATCAAGGCAGATGGTGAAAAAGACTGGGACGAGCAAGTCATCTACTTCATGATGACAGACCGTTTCTACAATGGAGACACCAGCAATGACAAGCTGGTGGAAGGAACGGCCTCCAACCCACGCGGTCTTTACCAAGGCGGTGACTTCAAAGGAGTGACAGCCAAGCTGGATTACTTGAAAGAATTGGGTGTGGATTCTATCTGGTTGACACCAATTGTGGAAAATATTCCACAGAATGTCGGTAGCGCAACAGATGGAGAGTACTATGCTTACCATGGTTATTGGGCATCCAATTTTGAGAAACTCAATCCGCATTTGGGAAGTTTAGCTGATTTCCACGAATTGATTGATGCCGCAGCCGAAAAAGGTATAAACATTGTTGTTGACGTGGTGCTTAACCATGCTGGCTATGGTACAGAAGAAACCTTTGCAGGTATGGTACGGACTAAGGAAGAAGACAAGCAGGGAGATGACCAATTAGGCTCATTATCTGGATTACCAGACTTCAAGACAGAAGAAGCAACTGTTCGCAATCAATTGGTTGCTTGGCAGGCATCTTGGTTGGAACGCTCAACAACTGCCAAGGGCAACTCTATCTATGCTTTCCGTGTCGATACAGTCAAACACGTTGATGATACTACATGGCAACATTTCAAAAATGAATTGGTGGATAGAGACCCTGACTTCCACTTGATTGGGGAAACTTGGGGAGCGAATTATAAGGATACCAAGGGTGACTTGGGAGTCGGTACTATGGACAGCTTGTTGGACTTTGGCTTCAAGGATATTGCCAAATATCTGGTCAATGGTCAACTAAAAGCAGCTGGAAAAGAGCTGGAAGAACGTAGCAAGGTTCTGACTAGTGCAGCTTCTCTGGGTCAATTCTTGGGCAGTCACGACGAAGATGGTTTCCTCTACAGTCTCGGTGGCGCAGAAAAAGAAGGAAATCTGGACAAACTGAAATTGGCTGCTAGTCTTTTGATTACTGCTAAAGGTCAGCCGGTTATCTACTACGGTGAAGAAGTGGGTCAATCTGGACAAAACAACTGGCCAGTTTATGACAACCGGTACGATTTCGATTGGAGCAAGGTAGAGACTAGCGACATCACAAACCACTATCAGAAATTATTGGCTTTCCGCAATGCCAATTCAACATTGCTCTCACGTGGTGATACAAGCACACTTGCTGGAAATGATAGCCAAGGTTGGCTTATCAGCAAACGTAGTTACCAAGATCAAGCTACCTATCTTGTCTTCTCAACCAATACCGAGAACAAGGAAATGGCGCTTGAAGTATCTGGGAAAGATGTGGTTGTAACAGATGCCTACACAGGAAAATCTTATCAAGCTATCGAGAAAGATGGTAAATGGGTTGTTCAAGTCGAACTTCCAACTATCGGTCAAGGTGGCACCATGCTCCTTCAGACAGAAGCAGGTGACATCGTCAATGCAAGTGTGCAAGGAGCGACTGAAGAACCAATTGAAGCAGGCTACTTCCGTGTTCACTTTAAAACTCTACCATCTGACAATCTATCTAGCCTAGGTTTATGGACATGGGATGATGTCGAAAAACCATCGTCAGATCTTGGTGCTTGGCCAACGGGTGCAACCAATTTCAGCACGGCTAAACAGGATGACTATGGCTATTATCTGGACATCAAGATGAAAGATGAAACAGCCAGCAAGATTAGTCTGTTGATTAATAACACTTCTGGTGATAACATCACAGGTGACAAGACCATTGAACGGATTAGCACCAAGATGAATGAAGCTTGGTTTGATGAAAACTATCAACTCAGCCTCTATCAACCGCTCAAAGAAGGCTACATCCGTATCAATTACTTCCGTACCGATGGCAATTATGACCAAAAAGGTCTCTGGATCTGGGGTGATGTGACTGACCTTACCTTGGGTGACTGGCCAAATGGTATTGATTTTGAAAACCAAGGCAAGTACGGTGCCTATATTGATGTCAAATTGACAGATTTACCAAGTTCCATTGGCTTCTTGCTATTGGATGAAAGCAAGTCAGGAGACGATGTGAAGATTCAACAGAAAGATTATAGCTTTAAAGATTTGAAAAATCAGACACAAATCTTCCTCAAAGATGATGATGCGACTATTTACACCAACCCTTATTTTGTCAATAATGTCCGTGTGACAGGTGTTTCTCACGTTAGCCTAACAGCCTTAGAAGCAGCCTTTACAACATTGGAAGGTGCTGATAAGGATAGCATCTTGGAGAAATTGTCTGTAACAGATAAGAATGGTCAGACAGTTGCTGTGACGGACCTTGTCTTGGACCTTACCAGCAACAAGGTGCGAGTCCTCGGGGATTTCAACCAAGAAAATGCGGGCTATACCCTCAAATATGGCAATGATAGCTTCACAACAACTATGAGCTGGCAGTTGAAGGATGAGCTCTATGCTTATGATGGAGAGCTTGGTGCGCGTGTGCGTCAGGCTGGTAGTGTCGTTGATATGACCCTATGGTCTCCAAGTGCAGACAGTGTGGCAGTCGTTCTTTACGATAAGGATGATCAATCTAAGGTGGTCGGTAAATTGGCCATGACCAAGGGGGATAAGGGACAATGGGACCTCGAATTGAACAGTCAATCAGGTCTTGGTATAGCGGACTATCGTGGTTACTACTACCATTATGAAATCACTCGCGGGGGTCAATCTGTTCTTGTTTTAGACCCATATGCTAAATCTTTAGCGGAGTGGAATAGTGATTTGGCAGATACAGATCCATCTTATCGTATTGCAAAAGCTGCGATTGTGGATCCATCAGAAGTTGGTCCAAGCGATTTGGACTATGCCACAATTCCTAACTTCAATCAGCGTGAAGATGCGATTATCTATGAAGCACATGTTCGTGACTTCACATCAGATCCTGCTATTTCTGATGAATTGACAGCTCAGTTCGGTACCTTCGCAGCCTTTGCAGAGCGTCTCAGCTACCTCAAGGAATTGGGTGTGACTCATATTCAACTGCTCCCAGTTATGAGCTACTATTTTGTCAATGAATTGAAAAATGCAGAGCGGATGAGTGAGTATGCTTCTAGCAACAGCAACTACAACTGGGGCTATGATCCACAGAGCTACTTTGCCTTTACAGGTATGTATTCTACAGATCCGACAGATCCAATGAAACGCATCGAGGAATTCAAAAACCTAGTTAATGAAATCCACAAACAAGGCATGGGTGTGATTTTGGATGTGGTCTATAACCACACTTCTAAGACCTTCTTATTTGAAGATTTAGAGCCAAACTATTATCACTTCATGGAGGCAGATGGTACGGCTAAATCAAGCTTTGGTGGTGGTCGTCTGGGAACCACTCACTACATGAGCCGTCGTGTCTTAGTTGATTCCATCAAGTATCTTGTGGATGAGTTTAAGGTAGATGGTTTCCGCTTCGATATGATGGGTGACCATGATGCCGAAGCAATTGAGCTGGCCTTTACTGAGGCTCAAAAACTCAATCCAAACATCATTATGCTTGGTGAAGGTTGGAGAACCTTTACAGGCGACGCCAATCAGCCTGTTCAGCCAGCGGACCAAGACTGGATGAGTTCAACAGATACGGTTGCGGTATTCTCAGATGAAATTCGCAATACACTTAAATCTGGTTATCCAAACGAAGGTCAGCCAGCCTTTATCACAGGCGGTGCCAAGAGTGTAGAATCTGTCTTCAATAACATCAAGGCACAACCAGGTAATTTCTTGGCAGATGATCCAGGTGATGTGATCCAGTATATTGCTGCGCATGATAACTTGACCCTCTTTGATATTATCGCTCAGTCCATCAAGAAGGATCCGTCAGTTGCTGAAAACTATACTGAAATTCACCAACGTCAACGCTTGGGTAATTTGCTAGTCTTGACTGCTCAAGGAACACCGTTTATCCATTCTGGTCAGGAGTATGGACGGACCAAACAGTTCCGCCATCCTGATTACAAGGAGCCAGTTACAGAGGACAAGGTACCAAACAAGGCGCATTTGTTGACCAATGCAGATGGAACGCCATTTGACTATCCATACTACATTCATGATTCTTACGATTCATCTGATGCAGTCAACAAGTTTGACTGGACCAAAGCGACAGATGAGGCGCTCTATCCAGAGAATACCCGTACTCAGGCCTTTACAAAAGGATTGATTGCCCTGCGCAAATCTACAGATGCCTTCCGTTTGGGAACAAAAGAAGAAGTTGAACAGAAGGTTAGCTTGATTTCAATTCCAGGTCAAAATGGTATTGCCAAAAATGATGTGGTCATTGCCTATCAAACCATTGCAAGCAATGGGGACCGCTATGCTGTCTTTGTTAACGCAGACAGCAAGGAGCGCAGTTTTGTTCTTTCTGATAGTTACAAAGAATTGCTGAAGGGTCAAGTACTGGTTGATGGTAAGCGGGCTGGAATAGCAGCGCTGACTGATTTGGTAGGTGTGACATTGACAGATGATGCAGTTGTGCTTGCACCATTGACTGCAACGGTGATTCGTTTGCCTTACATCACTACGGCAGTTCCAGATATAGCGCCTACTGCTGAAGAAAAACCAAGTCTAGACTTTACTACCAAGGAACGTACAGAAGAAAAAATTCTTCCTATCGTAGAGGAAATTCGCTATGATGCAAGTCTCTCTACCGATCAATCTCATGTCCTTCAAGAAGGCAAAACTGGTAAGAAAGTTCTGGTTTATCAGGATGTCTTGATTGATGGCATGGTGGTCGCTACTAACTTGTTATCAGAAACAGTTGTTGATAGCGAAACACGTATTGTTGTGAAAGGCAGTATGGAGGTTAAGAAAGAGGCTGAAAAACCGAGTCTTTCTACTACTGCTCAAGCATCTGGACAAGCGAAAAGTGCTGCAAGCAAGGCGAGTCTGCCGATTACGGGTGACCGACAAAGCGATTTGGCACTTCTAGGTCTCGGATTTGTTGGACTTGGATTGACAGTTGCTGCGCAAGGAAGAAATAAAAAATCGGCAGAGTCATAATATTTGGTTCTCCAGAGGAGCACTACTCAAAACCTTGTAAATCTCTTATAAATACAAGGATTGAGAGTATCACTTCCCTCTAGAAGAGGTTGGTTTTAAACCAACCTCTTCTTTTATGTTTTTTTGAAGTTCTTCTAATTTTTTAGATAAAATAACATCTATTTATTGATTATTAGAATAAATGGGCTGGTGAACTATAGGGAGGAATTCTGATTAAATCAGCCATTAAAGTTCGGAAATAGTCCAATAGTGAACACAAGCCTGTGTTTTATTTGGTCTTTTTGTTTCCGCTTACATAAATTATAATTAAACCATAAAAATCATTTCAAAAAGGAGAATGAAAAATGGATTTCCTTCAAACCCCATTAAACTGGTTCTCACAGAATATCCTGCAGAATCCAGCCTTCTTCGTAGGTCTTTTAGTATTGGTGGGCTATGCTCTCCTAAAGAAAAAACCTCATGATGTTTTTGCAGGGTTTATCAAAGCGACAGTTGGCTATATGATTTTGAACGTAGCAGCCGGTGGTTTAGTAACAACCTTTCGTCCTATTTTGGCGGCTTTGAACTATAAGTTCCAAATTGATGCGGCAGTTATTGACCCTTACTTCGGTCTTGCAGCAGCAAATGGGAAAATTGCTGAGGAGTTCCCTGATTTCGTATCAGCAGCCACTACAGCACTCTTGATTGGTTTCGGTGTCAACATCCTCTTGGTGGCATTACGTAAGGTCACAAAAGTACGTACTCTGTTCATCACTGGACACATCATGGTACAACAAGCGGCAACAGTCTCATTGATGGTGCTCTTCCTCATTCCAGCTCTTCGTAACCAATTCGGTACAGCAGCGATTGGTATCATCTGTGGTATTTACTGGGCAGTCAGCTCAAATATGACAGTTGAACCAACCCAACGATTGACAGGTGGCGGTGGATTTGCCATCGGTCATCAACAACAATTCGCTATCTGGTTTGTCGACAAGATTGCACCAAAACTTGGTAAAAAAGAAGAAAATTTGGATAACTTGAAGTTGCCTAGCTTCCTCAACATCTTCCACGATACAGTTGTTGCTTCAGCAACCTTGATGCTTGTGTTCTTCGGTGTGATTTTGTTCATCTTGGGTCCAGAAATCATGGCAAATCCAGAAGTTATCACTTCAGGTGCTCCATACAACCCAGCTAAACAAGATTTCTTCATGTATGTTTTACAAACAGCCTTCACCTTCTCAGTATATCTTTTCATTTTGATGCAAGGTGTCCGCATGTTCGTAGCAGAATTGACAAATGCCTTCCAGGGTATCTCAAGCAAATTGCTTCCTGGTTCATTCCCAGCGGTGGACGTTGCAGCTTCTTACGGCTTCGGTTCATCTAACGCAGTTCTTTCAGGTTTTGCTTTCGGTTTAATCGGTCAGTTGATTACAATCGTTCTCTTGATTGTCTTCAAGAGTCCAATCCTCATCATCACCGGTTTCGTACCAGTATTCTTTGACAATGCCGCTATCGCAGTGTACGCTGACAAACGTGGTGGTTGGAAAGCCGCAGCTATCCTTTCCTTCATCTCAGGTGTCCTTCAAGTTGCTCTTGGTGCAGTCTGCGTTGGCTTGCTTGAATTGAGCGGTGGTTACCACGGAAACATTGACTTCGAAGTGCCATGGTTACCATTTGGATTTGCATTTAAGTACCTCGGTATTGCTGGTTATGTTCTTGTCTGCCTCTTCTTATTGGCTATTCCGCAACTTCAATTTGCGAAAGCAAAAGATAAGGAAGCATACTATCGTGGCGAGGCACAAGCAGAATAGTATCCTTGGTCTGTAAAATCAGAACATAATGTATTAAAAATAAAATAGGAGTGAAATTATGGTTAAAGTTTTAACAGCCTGCGGAAATGGCATGGGTTCATCTATGGTCATCAAGATGAAGGTAGAAAATGCCCTTCGTCAACTCGGCGTAACAGATTTTCAATCAGCTTCCTGCTCAGTTGGTGAAGCAAAAGGTTTAGCGGCAGGATATGATATTGTCGTAGCCTCTAACCACTTGATTTCTGAGTTGGAAGGTCGCACGAAAGGTCACTTGGTTGGTCTTGACAACCTCATGGACGACAACGAAATCAAAACAAAATTACAAGCAGTGCTATAAATAGCCGTTAGGGAGTGGGAAAGAACTCGACCAGTCTAAAAAGAGTTCGTCTTCCCACCCCCGCACAGTTGATTAGGTCAGATTTGGAGTGTGAAACACGAACAAATCTGCCAATCAACCACTGCGCTGAGATGTTGACACGAACTCTGAGAAGCGAGGTTGGACTTTCTGCCCAGCCTCTTTCATATAGCGTGTAGAAGGGAAAAACTATGAATTTACAAAAATCATTTACAGAAAATAATTCCATTCGTTTGGGATTGACAGCGGAAACCTGGCAGGAGGCTGTTCACAAGGCTGTTGAACCGCTGATTGACAGTGGTGCTGCGACAGAAGAATACTATGATGCCATCATTGCCTCGACAGAAGAATATGGTCCCTACTATGTGCTCATGCCTGGTATGGCTATGCCTCACGCCCAAGCAGGTGTTGGCGTCTTGAAGGATTCCTTTGCTTTGATTACCTTGACAAAACCAGTCGTCTTCTCAGATGGGAAAGAAGTGTCTGTTCTGCTCACTCTTGCAGCTACCGATCCAAAGATTCATACATCCGTAGCTATTCCACAAATTATTGCCCTCTTTGAATTGGAAAATTCCATTGAGCGTTTGATTGCTTGTCAAACTCCTGAGGAAGTCTTGGCAATGGTGGAAGAGTCCAAAACCAGTCCTTACCTAGAAGGTTTAGATTTAGAAAGTTAGGAGAAAAAACATGAAACATATTCCAAATTTACAAGTTGCCCTTGACCATTCAGACTTGCAGGGAGCGATTAAAGCAGCTGTCTCCGTTGGTCATGAAGTGGATGTTATCGAGGCGGGTACCGTTTGTTTGCTTCAAGTTGGTAGCGAGTTGGTAGAAGTGCTTCGCAGCCTCTTCCCAGACAAAATTATCGTTGCAGATACCAAGTGTGCGGATGCGGGTGGTACGGTTGCCAAAAACAATGCCGTTCGTGGTGCGGACTGGATGACTTGTATCTGTTCAGCAACTATTCCAACTATGGAAGCTGCTTTGAAGGCTATCAAGGAAGTTCGTGGCGACAAGGGGGAAATCCAAATCGAACTCTATGGTGACTGGACTTATGAACAGGCTCAGCTTTGGTTGGACGCAGGTATTTCCCAAGCGATTTACCACCAATCGCGTGACGCCCTTCTTGCTGGCGAAACTTGGGGCGAAAAAGACCTCAATAAAGTGAAAAAATTGGTTGAAATGGGCTTCCGCGTTTCTGTGACAGGTGGTCTTGATGTGGATACCCTCAAACTCTTCGAGGGTGTAGATGTCTTCACCTTTATCGCAGGTCGCGGTATCACAGAAGCAGCCGACCCAGCAGCAGCGGCGCGTGAATTCAAAGACGAAATCCGTCGTATCTGGGGGTAAGGCCTATGGCACGACCAATCGGAATATATGAAAAGGCAACGCCCAAACACTTCATATGGAAGGAACGCTTGGAGTTTGCCAAAGAATTAGGTTTCGACTTTGTGGAAATGTCGGTGGATGAGAGCGACGCTCGTTTGGCTCGTTTGGAGTGGACTAAGGAAGAGCGTTTAGACTTGGTCAAAGCAATTTATGAAACAGGTGTCCGCATTCCGACCATTTGTTTCTCAGGTCACCGTCGCTACCCGCTTGGCTCCAATGACCCTGCTCTTGAAGCCAAGTCCTTAGAAACCATGAAACAGTGTATCGAACTGGCTCAGGATTTGGGCGTACGTGTCATCCAGTTGGCTGGCTACGACGTTTACTATGAAGAAAAATCGGCTGAAACTAGAGAGCGTTTCATCAAGAATCTCCGTCAGGCTTGCGACTGGGCAGAACAGGCTCAGGTCATGTTGGCCATTGAAATTATGGATGATCCATTTATCAACTCCATTGAAAAATACCTAGCCGTTGAAAAAGAAATCGACTCGCCTTATCTCTTTGTCTATCCAGATACTGGAAACGTGTCTGCTTGGCACAATGACATTTACAGCGAATTTTATCTGGGACACCGTTCTATCGCAGCCCTTCACCTCAAGGATACCTATGCGGTAACTGAAAATTCCAAAGGTCAATTCCGTGATGTCCCATTCGGTCAGGGCTGTGTGGACTGGGACAATATGTTTGCAGTCTTGAAAAAGACCAACTACCAAGGTCCATTCTTGATTGAGATGTGGTCAGAAAACTGTGAGACGGTTGAGGAAACACGAGCAGCTATCAAGGAAGCACAGGATTTCCTCTATCCATTGATTGAGAAAGCGGGGTTAAACTAATGCCAAAAGATTTACAGGAAATGCGTCAGCGGGTCTATGAAGCCAATATCGCTCTACCTGCCCACGGACTTGTCAAGTTTACCTGGGGCAACGTATCAGAAGTCTGCCGTGAACTTGGTCGTATCGTCATCAAGCCCTCTGGTGTGGATTATGAAAAATTGTCACCAGAAAACATGGTGGTGACGGACTTGGATGGAAATGTGGTAGAAGGCGATCTCAACCCGTCGTCTGACTTGGCGACTCACGTTGCCCTCTACAAGGCTTGGCCAAACGTACATGCTGTCGTGCATACCCATTCGACAGAAGCAGTGGGTTGGGCTCAGGCTGGTCGTGACATTCCATTTTATGGGACAACTCATGCGGACTATTTCTACGGTCCAGTACCGTGTGCCCGTTCCTTGACAGCTGAGGAAGTGAACTCGGCCTATGAAAAAGAAACAGGAGCAGTCATCATCGAGGAATTTGAACGCCGAGGCATTGATCCAGTGGCCGTTCCAGGCATTGTTGTCCGTAACCATGGACCATTTACCTGGGGCAAGGATCCTGCTCAGGCAGTTTACCATAGTGTTGTCCTTGAGGAAGTGGCTCGGATGAACCGCTACACCGAACAAATCAATCCACGGGTGGAGCCAGCGCCAAGCTATATCATGGACAAGCACTACCTCCGTAAACATGGTCCCAATGCCTACTATGGACAAAAGGGTGATGCACATTAAGTTCTTGTGTGAGAAAAAACAGTAGGGAAAAGTAGCAGACTCCCCAAAAAGGAGAACTGCTTTTTCCCTTTTGATGAGGAGAAAGATGAGGAAATTTTTACAGGATAGTCTGACAGAGACAGCCTACTATTTAGAATTGATTTTATCTGCCATACTTGGCTTAGCACTTTTAGCCTTGTCAACGCTTCTTTTTGCAGACCTACTCAGCTCATTAGCTGGTGATATTCAAGCGGATACGTTTATTCAAAATTTTCTGAGTCGTGCAATGACCTTGGCGGTCGGAGTCGAATTTATCAAAATGCTTTGCAAACAGTCACCTAGCACCGTGATTGAGGTACTCCTGGTTGCCATTGCTCGCCAACTGATTGTAGAGCATGGTTCTAGTAGTGATTACCTGATTGGAATTATTTCGGTCGCCATCCTATTTGCAGTTAGAAAATACCTCTTCACTCAGTTTGATGATTCCAATAATATTATCATGCGCGCCAGCCAGAAAGTAAAAGTGGCTAATATCATCGCACGAGTAAAAATTCCAAGTGAAGGTAGCGAGACTTTGAGAGATTTTGTGACACGAAAACTCAATGAAGAAGAGAAAACCATTGCTATTGGTGCCTGTGTATATTTGAAAAATGTTGCCCTTCGGATAGATAACATGCACGGAGAACTGATTACCCGGGTAGAAATTATTAAAAGCATCTATTAATTCTAACTACAAATATTTATGCAATATAAAACAAGTAATAATCAGATGAATTTTAATAATTATTAGAATATCCCAGATAATTATGTTAAGATAGTAACGGGACGGGGGAAAGAGGAGGAGAATCTTGTTATTAGATAAGAGTAGTTGCGCTCTACTGAGGTACCTGATTGGTCTACAGGAACCTGAGACAATCATGGCTATTTCCAAGGGTTTGCAACAATCACGTCGAAAAATCTATTACCATCTAGAAAAAATCAATGATGCCCTACCAACAACTGTAGAGAGTATTGAAAGTTTACCTCGCCTCGGTATTCGACTTACCGAAGCGCAAAAACTAGCCTGTCGAGATCTTCTCGATTCCATTGATTCGTACACTTACGTCATGAGCATGCCTGAGCGCATTCAGCTGATGTTGGTATATATCTGTATCACACCAGAAAGAGTGACCATTGAACGGCTAATGGAGTTGACAGAAGTCTCTCGTAACACGGTCTTAAATGATTTGAATGAAATTCGAACCCAGTTGGCTCAAGAACAATACAAGATGACCCTCTATGTGTCTAAGAGTCAGGGCTATAGTCTGGTTTGTCACCCTTTAAATAAAATCCAATATGTCCACTCGCTTCTCTATACCATCTTCTTGGACGCCAATAAAGGTTTTTTGCAGGTTCTAGAAGATAAGTTATTTGAGTTGGTGGGGTGTCAGTTGCTCTTCTCAGAAGAAATGGCACAATTTTTACAGGGACAAGTATCGCAGTTAGAAAAGAAACTGGGCAAGAAAATCAATCGCTACGAAATCGAGTTTATGCTCAAAGTATTGCCTTTCTTGCTCCTTAGCTATCGCAATATGGAGCTGGATGACTTGGAAGAACGAGCCATTCTCAAAGAATTTGAACAAGTTCGAGAGCGTATCGAGTACCGAGTTGCTCAGGAATTGAAAGATGCCTTGTTGCAAACCTTTGATTTGAAATTGGATGAAATAGAAATCTCCCTGATTGCCATTTTACTTCTATCCTATCGAAAGGATAGCGATGTTCATGTATTCAGTCAAGATTTCATTGACTTGAAGCGTGTGGTAGAGCGATTTATTCATCATTTTGAGATACATTCACCATTTGAATTGGAAAATCCTGACGAATTAGCCAAACATCTCTTGGCACATTGCAAGGCTCTGTTGTTCAGAAAAACTTACGGCATCCTATCTAAAAATCCAATGGTCCAACAAATCCAAGATAAATACGGCACCCTGTTTGCTATGACACGGGTTTCTGGAAAGATTTTGGAGGAGGAGTGGCAGATTGAGTTATCCGATGGAGATATTGCCTATTTGACGATTCATCTAGGAGGTGCTATTCGACGTAGTGGGACGCGCAAGGCACAGACACAGATTGTCTATTTAATCTGTGATGAAGGGGTGTCAGTCCAACGCTTACTTTATAAACAATGCCAGCATCATTTGCCAGATAAGAAGATTGGAGCCGTCTTTACCACTGAACAATTCAAGAGTGTCGAAGACTTACTAGAGGTTGATTTCTTGATTACAACCAGCGATGGGTTGGAAACGGATTTCCCTTTGGTGCAGGTTCACCCCATTTTAGATTTTGATGATGTGCTAAACATGACTCATTTTGCAAAATATCGTAGTTTGGCAGATGAAAAACAAGTTTTTGCAGTAGAACTAGACAAGCTTCTATCGGGATATATCGCAGACGGAAGGACCGCTCGAGAACTCAAACAACGGCTACAAAAACTGATTACCAATGAATTATTAACCAATTTATCCAGTCAAGATATTGAAACAGATCTGTATTAGGGTAAAGTCCAAGTGTGAACACAAGCCTGTGTTTTATTTGGTCTTTTTTTTGTTGCCTTTGGAGCATATACTAGAAGCATAGAAACGTACCTTATAGGAGGAATGGAAAATGGCTAAAGTTCAAGATATTACAAGAGAATCCTGGATTCTTTCAACCTTCCCAGAATGGGGAACTTGGCTCAATGAAGAAATTGAAGAAGAAGTAGTGCCAGAAGGCAACTTTGCTATGTGGTGGCTTGGAAACTGTGGTGTCTGGATTAAAACACCAGGTGGAGCTAACGTGGTCATGGACCTCTGGTCATCACGTGGGAAATCCACTAAAAAAGTGAAAGATATGGTTTGGGGACACCAGATGGCTAACATGGCCGGTGTGCGCAAATTGCAACCAAACTTGCGTGTGCAGCCAATGGTTATCGACCCATTTGCCATCAATGAATTGGACTACTACCTAGTATCGCACGTCCACAGTGACCACATGGACATCAGCACAGCCGCTGCCATCATCAACAATCCAAAGTTGGATCACGTCAAATTTGTCGGTCCAGTTGAAAGTGGCGACATCTGGGAAAAATGGGGCGTTCCAGCTGACCGTATCATCCGTATCGCACCAGGCGATAGCTTTGAATTCAAAGACATCAAGGTCCACGCAGTTGAGTCCTTCGACCGTACTTGCTTGGTGACCTTACCAATCGAAGGTTATGACGAAAATGGTGGTAAATTAGCAGGACTTCCTGTGACAGATGAACTCATGGCTCGCAAGGCAGTCAACTATGTCTTTGAAACGCCTGGCGGAACCATCTACCACGGTGCAGACTCCCACTTCTCAAACTACTTTGCAAAACACGGTCGTGACTTCAACATCGACGTTGCTATCAACAACTACGGAGACAACCCAATCGGTATCCAAGACAAGATGACCTCAATCGACCTTCTCCGTATGGCAGAAAACTTGCGTGCTAAGGTAATCATCCCTGTTCACTATGACATCTGGTCTAACTTTATGGCATCAACAGATGAAATCTTGCAACTCTGGAAAATGCGTAAGGAACGCTTGCAATACGATTTCCATCCATTCATCTGGGAAGTTGGTGGCAAGTATACTTATCCGATGGACAAGGACCGTATCGAATATCACCACCCACGTGGCTTTGATGATTGCTTCTTAGAAGACTCAAATATTCAATTTAAGGCTTTATTATAAGATTTAGAACTCTCTTGCCCCATAGAGACGAGGAGAGGCACTATAAACTCTGATAAAGTATGAAATGTGCGAATTACTACTGTTCACTCCAAGGGCGGGACGAAAGTCCTGCCTCTTTTCTACGGACAATTTATTTCTCGCTTCATTTCAAACAGACATAGAAAACGCTTTATGGTATAATAAATTCATGACTTTAAAAAAGGAGAAAAACATGTCAAATCTTTCAGTCAATGCGCTTCGTTTCCTTGGTATTGATGCCATCGAAAAATCAAAATCAGGTCACCCAGGTGTCGTCATGGGTGCGGCTCCAATGGCCTACAGCCTTTTTACTAAAGAACTTCGTATCAACCCAGCTCAGCCAAACTGGGTGAACCGTGACCGCTTTATCTTATCAGCAGGTCATGGGTCAATGCTCCTCTACGGACTTCTTCATTTGTCAGGATTTGAAGATGTCACTATGGATGAAATCAAGAACTTCCGTCAATGGGGTTCAAAAACACCAGGTCACCCAGAATTTGGTCACACAGCTGGTGTAGATGCAACAACAGGTCCTCTTGGACAAGGTATCTCAACTGCGACAGGTTTTGCGCAAGCAGAGCGTTTCCTTGCAGCTAAGTACAACCGCGATGGTTTCCCAATCTTTGACCACTATACTTATGTAATCTGTGGTGATGGCGACTTGATGGAGGGTGTTTCAGCAGAAGCGGCTTCTTACGCAGGTCTTCAAAAATTAGAAAAACTCATCGTTCTTTACGATTCAAATGACATCAACTTGGATGGTGAAACAAAAGACTCCTTCACAGAAGATGTACGTGCCCGTTACAATGCTTATGGCTGGCATACAGACCTCGTAACAGACGGTACAGATGTAGATGCCATCTTTGCTGCTATTGAAAAGGCAAAAGTAGCTGGTAAGCCATCTCTTATCGAAATCAAGACTGTTATCGGTCACGGTTCACCAAACAAACAAGGTACAAACGCAGTCCATGGTGCGCCGCTTGGACCAGAGGAAGCAGAAGCAACTCGTAAGGCACTTGACTGGAACTATGCACCATTTGAAATCCCAGCAGAAGTCTATGCGGACTTCAAAGCTAATGTAGCTGATCGCGGTGCAGCAGCCTACGATGCTTGGGTGAAATTGGTAGAAGACTACAAGCAAGCTCATCCAGAATTAGCTGCAGAAGTAACAGCCATCTTGGAAGGTCGTGATGTAGTTGAAATCAAGCCAGAAGACTTCCCGGTTTACGAAAATGGTTTCTCACAAGCAACTCGTAACTCATCACAAGATGCCCTCAACGCAGCGGCTAAAGTATTGCCAACTTTCTTAGGTGGTTCAGCTGACTTGGCTCACTCAAACATGACCTATATCAAGGAAGATGGTTTGCAAGATTCAGTAAATCCACTCAACCGCAATATTCAGTTCGGTGTGCGTGAATTTGCCATGGGAACTATCTTGAATGGTATGGCAGCCCACGGCGGACTTCGTGTCTATGGTGGTACCTTCTTCGTCTTCTCAGACTATGTAAAAGCAGCAGTTCGTTTGTCAGCTCTTCAAGGACTTCCTGTGACTTATGTCTTCACTCATGACTCAATCGCAGTTGGTGAAGATGGTCCAACTCATGAGCCAATCGAGCACTTGGCAGGACTTCGTGCTATGCCAAACCTCAATGTCTTCCGTCCAGCAGATGCACGTGAAACTCAAGCTGCTTGGTACTTGTCGTTGACTAGCAAGTCAACTCCATCAGCACTTGTCCTCACTCGTCAAAACTTGACAGTTGAAGAAGGAACAGACTTTGACAAGGTTGCTAAAGGTGCTTATGTGGTTTATGAAGCAGCAGGCTTTGACACTATCCTTCTTGCATCTGGTTCAGAAGTGAACTTGGCTGTTAAAGCTGCCAAAGAACTAGAAGCAGCAGGCACTAAGGTTCGTGTGGTTTCTGTGCCATCAACTGAGCTCTTCGATGCTCAAGACGCAGCTTACAAAGAAGAAATTCTTCCAAATGCCATCCGTCGTCGTTTGGCAATCGAAATGGGCGCAACTCAAAGCTGGTACAAGTATGTCGGTCTTGACGGTAAAGTTCTCGGTATTGACACATTTGGTGCATCAGCTCCAGCACAAACAGTTATTGACAACTATGGCTTCACAGTAGAAAACGTCGTGAAATTGGTTGGAGAATTATAATAGAAACTTTACAGACAGCCCTTCGGGGCTGTTTTCTGTTATAATAATCCTATGAACTATACCTTAGAAGAAAAAGAATATTTTATGTCTCAGGCCTTGGTAGAGGCTGAAAAATCACTGGACAAGGATGAAATTCCTATCGGCTGTGTCATTGTTAAGGATGGACAGATTATTGGTCGTGGGCACAATGCCCGTGAGGAACTCAATCAGGCCATCATGCATGCCGAAGTCATGGCCATCCAAGAAGCCAATCGAGTGGAAGGGAATTGGCGACTGCTGGACACGACCCTCTTTGTCACCATTGAACCCTGTGTCATGTGTAGCGGAGCTATTGGCCTAGCACGCATTCCGCAGGTCATCTATGGAGCAACCAACAAAAAGTTTGGAGCTGCAGGTAGCCTCTATGACATTCTGACAGATGAGCGGCTCAACCATCGTGTCAAGGTAGAAACAGGTATTTTAGAAGCGGAATGTGCCAATATCATGCAAGATTTTTTCAGACAACGCAGAGAAAGTCAGAAGGCTGCTAAACTTATCATGAAGACGCAAGAGGAAGCAACTTCGGATAGCTAGTTAATATTCCAAACTTGCACTCTGGCCAAATTGTGTTATAATATTAAACGGAGCAACATTCGTGCGTGAAGCGGGTCAGGGGAGGAATCCAGCAGCCCTAAGCGAGGTCGAGTGTGTGCTCTTTTTGCATATAATCTAAAAACCCTTTGAAATCAGGATTTCAGAGGGTTTTCTTTTGCTTATTTTTAGAAATGAGGGGCAAAATAGGGGTAACTTAAGAAAACTTTTTGGATGCTCTGCTATTCTACTGAGGAATAAGGAGGAAAGCCTATGTTTTTATTTGCCTTTCCAGGTATGGGAAAAACGACACTTGCTAAGAAATATACAGATGTTGTGGACTTAGAAATGTCTGACATTAAGTACGATAATAGCAGTGTTCGCCATTTAACGAAAGAGGAGCGAAAATCCACCAAACGCCCACTGAAGGATAAACGCTATAAAACAATCTATGTCAATAAGGCCTACACTCTTCATAGACAAGGAAAGACAGTCCTAGTAGCGCTGAATTTTCTGATGAGAATGTTGCTGGCCATGTCTATACGCGGTGGTGTACCATTTCATATCTATATTCCCCACCCTTCTCTCAAAGAAGAATACCGCCAACGTTACATTTCAAGGGGCAACAACGACCGGTTCATCTTTGAAGTCATGTTCATTTGGTATCCTGCCCTCATTCCGCTTTACCTACTATCTAAGATTCTCCCGAAATGGATTACAGTAACCCAGTCGGGAGAGACTTTGGAGGGTTATTACAAACGCGAAAATTTCGTTAGATTTTCACAAAAATTAAGATTTATACAACATATTTCATGAAAATAAATGAAAATTGATAAATTTCTTGAAAAAAATATGATAAAGCGTTATCATATTATGGTACATAAATGGAGGAAAAACATGACACATATTACATTTGATTATTCAAAAGTCTTGGGCCAATTCGTTGGAGCTCAAGAAGTAGAATACATGCAACCACAAGTTACCCTTGCAGACCAAATGCTCCGTCAAGGAACAGGTCCTGGTAGCGACTTTATCGGCTGGTTGGATTTGCCAGAAAACTACGACAAAGAAGAGTTTGCTCGTATCAAGGAAGCTGCAGCTAAAATCCAAAATGAAAGTGAAGTTTTGGTAGTTATCGGTATCGGTGGTTCTTACCTTGGTGCTAAAGCAGCTATTGATTTCTTGAGCAATGCCTTTGTAAACTTGCAAACACGTGAAGAGCGCAAAGCTCCACAAATCCTTTACGCTGGAAACTCTATCTCATCAAGCTATCTTGCTGACTTGGTGGATTATGTTGCTGATAAGGATTTCTCAGTTAACGTGATTTCAAAATCCGGTACAACAACTGAACCTGCTATTGCCTTCCGCGTCTTCAAAGAATTACTTGTCAAGAAATACGGTCAAGAAGAAGCTAACAAGCGTATCTATGCGACAACTGACAAGGCAAAAGGTGCTGTTAAGGTTGAAGCGGACGCAAATGGTTGGGAAACCTTTGTTGTTCCAGATGATGTCGGTGGCCGTTTCTCAGTCTTGACTGCAGTTGGTCTTTTGCCAATCGCGGCAGCTGGTGCAGACATTGATGCCCTTATGGAAGGTGCAAACGCAGCCCGCACGACATTTACATCTGATAAGATTGCTGAAAACCAAGCATACCAATATGCAGCTGTCCGTAACATCCTTTACAGAAAAGGCTATGTAACAGAAATCTTGGCTAACTACGAGCCATCACTTCAATACTTCAGCGAGTGGTGGAAACAATTGGCGGGCGAGTCAGAAGGTAAGGACCAAAAAGGTATCAACCCAACATCTGCTAACTTCTCAACAGACTTGCACTCACTTGGACAATTTATCCAAGAAGGAAACCGCAACATCTTTGAGACAGTGGTTCGTGTTGACAAACCAAGAAAAAATATCCTCATTCCTGACATGGCAGAGGACCTTGACGGTCTTGGCTACTTGCAAGGTAAGGACGTTGACTTTGTAAACAAAAAAGCAACGGATGGCGTACTTCTTGCCCACACAGATGGTGGCGTACCAAACATGTTTGTGACCCTTCCACAACAAGATGAGTTCACACTTGGTTACACCTTCTACTTCTTCGAGTTGGCGATTGCTATCTCTGGTTACCTCAATGCGATTAACCCATTTGACCAACCAGGTGTAGAAGCCTACAAGAAAAATATGTTCGCTCTTCTTGGCAAACCAGGATTTGAAGAACTCGGTGCAGAATTGAACGCACGTTTGTAATAAAACCAAACTGATCGGAAACGGTCAGTTTTTCTTTGCTTATTAAATATGGTAGAATAGAGTCTATGAAAAAAGATTTTTTTGTAATCGGCGATGTCCATGGAAAGTTTGAACTGCTACTCGATATTTTGAAGAAATGTAATGAAGAACGACAACAACTGATTTTTCTAGGCGATTTGATTGATCGCGGGGAAAATTCCAAAGCTTGTTTGGAGTTGGTCTGGAGCTTGGTGCGGGAAAAGGGTGCGATTTGTTTAACGGGCAATCATGAACGGATGTTTCTAGCTTGGTTACGCGATCCAGTTGATCGCTACGACCACTATCGGAGAAATGGTGGAGATACGACCATCAATTCCTTACTGGGGCGTCCCTTGGACGCACCGGTAGATGGTCTGGTGGATGCCAATGCAGTGATGGAACAATATGAGGAATTGATTGATTTTGTCAAATCTTGTCCCTATCATCTGGAAACCGAACACTATATTTTTGTCCATGCTGGTGTGGACTTGACTTTGCCAGATTGGCGAAAAACTAGTAATCATGATAAGGTTTGGTTACGCACCCCTTTCCATGAGGCTGAAAATACCACAGGAAAAATGATTGTCTTTGGACATACACCTGTGTATAACCTCTTTCAAACTCAACTTCGCATTAGTCAAATCTGGACCAGTCCAGATGGGAAAATGGGGATTGACGGAGGAGCTGTTTACGGCGGAGTTTTACATGGGATTGTGCTGGGTGACACAGGTTTAGTTCAAGATTATATCGTTGGGGCTGTTAATCCCAGAAAAGAAATTGAAGATTAAGATAATACATGAAAATTAGGAGGTAAAACTTCTAATTTTTTTGTTTTTCATCATCAAATTTTCAGAAAATTTTGATATAATAGTAAAAATATTATTTTTAGATTGGAAACATTATGACTGCACAAAAAATGACTGCACAAGAAATCATTGCTTTTATCGGTAATGCTGTGAAAAAGACGACTGTTAAAGTGACCTTTGAAGGTGAATTGGCTGGGTCTGTTCCTTCGGAGGTGACAAAGCTTGGCAATGTCCTCTTCGGTGACTGGAAGGACGTCGAGCCACTCTTGGCAAACTTGACTGAAAATGTGGACTACGTTGTAGAACAAGACGGTCGTAATTCAGCTGTGCCCTTGCTTGACAAGCGTAACATCAACGCCCGTATCGAGCCAGGTGCCATTATCCGTGACCAAGTGACCATCGGTGATAATGCCGTTATCATGATGGGAGCGGTGATTAACATCGGTGCGGAAATCGGCCCAGGCACCATGATTGACATGGGTGCTATTTTGGGCGGTCGTGCGACTGTTGGGAAAAACAGCCACATCGGTGCAGGTGCAGTCCTTGCAGGTGTTATCGAGCCAGCTTCGGCTGAACCAGTGCGTGTTGGTGACAATGTCTTGGTCGGTGCCAATGCCGTTGTCATCGAAGGTGTACAAATCGGTAGCGGCTCTGTTGTCGCGGCGGGTGCTATTGTGACCCAAGACGTTCCTGAAAACGTAGTGGTGGCAGGTGTACCAGCTCGCATTATCAAGGAAATCGACGCTCAAACCCAACAAAAAACAGCCTTGGAAGAGGCTTTGCGGACACTCTAAGAGGTAGCTATGCTAGATTTAATCGCGACACGCCGGTCCCTCCACCAGATTCCAGAGCTGGGTATGGAGGAGTTCGAGACCCACGCCTTTCTTATGGAAACTATTGAAGGTTTACTTCAAGACTGCTCTTTTGCCCAAGTCCGCACTTGGAAGACAGGGATTTTGGTCTATCTTACAGGCTCTGCTCCAGAGAAAACGATTGGCTGGCGGGCGGATATTGACGGCCTGCCGATTGTGGAGGAAACGGGCTTGGACTTCAAGTCCCTCCACCCAGACAGGATGCACGCCTGCGGACATGATTTCCACATGACCATTGCCTTGGGGCTTTTGGAGAAAATGGCAGAGCAGCAACCGAGAAACAATCTGCTCTTCCTCTTTCAGCCTGCGGAGGAAAATCTAGCAGGTGGCATGCTTATGTATGAGGCAGGAGCATTTGGAGATTGGTTACCAGATGAATTTTATGGGCTCCATGTCCGACCAGACCTCAAAGTCGGTCAAATGGCCACCAACCGTGCGACCCTCTTTGCTGGGACCTGTGAAGTCAAGATACGGTTTACAGGAAAAGGTGGTCACGCAGCATTTCCCCATACCGCCAATGACGCCTTGCTGGCAGCCAGCTACTTTGTGACTCAGGTGCAGTCGGTGGTCAGCCGTAACGTTGATCCGATTGAGGGGGCTGTGGTCACCTTCGGCTCCATGCACGCGGGTACGACCAATAATGTCATTGCGGAAACGGCCTTTTTGCACGGCACCATTCGGGCTTTGACCCAGAGTATGAGCCTCTTGGTGCAAAAGCGGGTGCGGGAAGTGGCAGAAGGGATTGCTCTGTCCTTTGGAGTGGATCTGGACATCGAGCTCAATCCAAGTGGTTATCTGCCTGTGGAGAACAATCCCCAGCTGGCTGATGAGTTGATGACTTATTTTGAACAGGTTGACGGTGTGGAAATGATTGATTGTCCACCTGCCATGACGGGAGAGGACTTTGGCTACCTGCTCAACAAGGTGCCGGGTGTTATGTTCTGGCTGGGTGTGGATACGCCTTATCCCCTCCACAATCCTCGCCTTAGTCCCAAAGAGGAAGTGCTTCCCTTTGCTGTGGATAAGTTGAGTGATTTTTTGAAAATGAAAGCAAACTAGACTGGTTTTCCAGTCTTTTTCTGAAAAGAAAGGAGTTTCTGTGGATAAAAAGAGCATTCGGCAAGAGGTCTTGCAGAGTTTGAAAGATCTGACTAGTAGTCAGCGAGCAAGATGGAGCCAGCAGCTAACGGAACGCCTCCTTGCTTCTGATACTTATCAGGGCGCAAAGTCGCTTGGGACCTACCTTTCCATGCCTCATGAGTTCGACACTTCTTACCTGATTGAGCAGGCTCAAAAGGATGGAAAATACATTTTCATTCCTAAGACCTATTCACAAGGACGCATGGATTTTGTAGAATATAATCCTGATGATTTGGTAAAATCTAGGTTTGGAGTTTGGGAACCTGGGACTTATTCACAACCTGTGGATAAGTCTGTGGTTAAGTTGATCCATGTCCCTGGTTTAGCTTGGAATCAAGCGGGTTTTCGAGTGGGCTATGGAGGTGGTTTTTATGATCGCTACCTAGCAGATTATAAGGGGGAGACGGTATCGACCTTGGCAGACTTTCAAGTCTATGATTTCGAACCAGATGTATTTGATATTCCAGTAAAGGAGTTGTTGATTTTTGAAGAACTTTTTTGATAAGCGCTACCCTGTGACCAATGGCTTGTTGGCAGTCACGGCTCTTGTTTTTCTTTTGATACAAGTATTTCGATTTGGGCAGACCACTACAGCCTATACGATTTTTGAATTCGGTGGCATGTATGGTCAAGTAGTGCGTTATGATTCGACTCAGTTGTGGCGCTTGATTTCCCCTATCTTTGTCCACATTGGTTGGGAACATTTTATCTTTAACAGCATTACCTTGCTTGGTTTGGGTTATCAATTAGAAGAACTGTTTGGCTCAAGGCGCTTCTTTCTCCTCTATCTCTTGTCTGGGATAATGGGCAATCTTTTTGTTCTCTTTTTTACACCAGATGTAGTTGGTGCAGGTGCATCGACCTCGCTCTTTGGTCTTTTTGCGGCTATGGCACTTTTGAGGAAATTTAGTCGCAGCCCTTATCTACAGGTTCTTGGTCAACGCTACATGGTCCTTTTGGGATTGAACTTGGTCTTGGGACTTTTTAATCCAACCATTAGTATGGCAGGACATATTGGAGGAGCTGTTGGAGGTTGCTTGGTCGTGATGTTCCTTCCACCTCTTGTGGAAAAAGATCTCTTTACAGGAAAACAGATCTTCTACAGTTTCATTGGTTATCTGGGTCTGATCGCCCTATTATTAGGGATATTTTATGTGACATAAGAAAAAACTAGCGCTTGCTAGTTTTTCTTTGTATCTAATTTTTTACCAAGATCAATCAAGTATTGTTTCAAATCATCTTTTACTTGAGGGTGTTGGAGGGCGTAGTCGATAGAAGTTTTCATGAAACCGAACTTATCCCCAACATCGTAACGGTTGCCTTTGAATTCACGAGCAAACACGCGTTGCGTTTTATTGAGGGTATCGATAGCATCTGTTAATTGAATCTCGTTCCCAGCACCTGGTTTTTGATTTTCTAAAATCTCAAAGATTTCAGGAGTAAGTAAGTAGCGTCCGATAATAGCAAGGTCAGAAGGAGCATCTTCTGGTTTTGGTTTTTCCACAAAGGTTTCCACACTATAGAGACCGTTGACACCTTCACCTTGTGGAGCGATAACACCGTATGCAGAAACTTCTTCATGAGGAACGGGCATAACAGCAATGGTTGAAGCATGTGTTTTTTCATAGTCGTTCATGAGTTGCTTAGTCAATGGGACAGCTTTTGTATCTGTGATGTCCATGAGGTCATCGCCCAGCATGACAACAAATGGCTCGTTCCCGACAAATGCTTTAGCTTGAAGAACGGCATCACCAAGTCCACGTGGATGGCTTTGACGAATGAAGTGTAGTCGAATGCCTGTTGTCTCATCAACAAGTTTCAACAAATCATTTTTGCCTTTTTCTTTGAGGTTGTATTCCAATTCAAAGTTTGAATCAAAGTGGTCTTCGATGGAACGCTTTGATTTACCAGTGACCACCAAAATATCTTCGATACCAGAGCGAAGAGCTTCTTCAACGATAAATTGAATAGTTGGTTTATCAACAATCGGCAACATTTCTTTGGCAAGAGCCTTAGTAGCAGGCAAGAAACGTGTTCCCAAACCTGCTGCAGGGATAACGGCTTTTCTAACTTTTTTTGTCATTGTATCTCCTTTTTATTAAGACCATTCATTCTCATGGCGGAATTCACCCGTCATGATTTCTTTGATGGCATCTTCAATACCTGCACCTTGGTAGATGACCTTGTAGATGGCTTGAGTAATAGGCATGTAAACATCTAATTCCTGTGCCAATTCATAGGCTGCTTTAGTTGTTGAAATACCTTCAATCACCATGCCCATATTGCGTTCTACATCTTCGAGTTTTTCACCGCGACCGAGCTGATGTCCAGCTCTCCAGTTGCGGGAGTGGACAGATGTACCGGTAACAATCAAATCACCAACACCAGAAAGACCGCTGTAAGTCAGAGGATTTGCGCCCATAGCAACACCTAGACGTGTGATTTCTGTCAAACCGCGAGCGATAATAGCTGCCTTGGCATTATCACCATAACCAAGTCCGTGTAAAGCGCCGGCACCGACAGCAATAATATTTTTAAGGGCACCTGCTGTTTCTACACCGATGACATCATTGTTTGTGTAAAGTCGGAAGTAGTGGTTGCTGAAAAGATTTTGGACGTAGCTGGCTGTTTCCAAGTCTTTTGAAGCTGCAGAAATCAAGGTCAAATCACGGACGATAGTCTCTTCTGCATGACTTGGCCCTGAAACCACGACGATTTCAGAACGGAGTTCAGCAGGAATCTCTTCTTCCAAGACCTCTGACAAGCGCTTGTGACTATCAGGCTCTAAGCCTTTTGAAGCGTGCATGACAACTACCTTGTGTTTGAGAGCTTGTGCGACTTGCTTGGCAACTAGGCGTGTTACCTTGGTTGGCACAACGAAAAGAACCGCATCAACACCGTCCAAGGCTTCACTCAAATCCTTATATCCTTTGATGTTTTCATCTAGGATAACATCCTTGAAATAGCGCTTATTTGTATGTTCTTTATTGATTTCGTCGATTTGTTCGGGGACATTTCCCCAAATACGGACAGTATGACCGTTGTCGTTGAGAACTTGTCCTAGGGCGGTGCCCCATGAACCAGGTCCCAAGATGGCAATGGTTTGTTTGGTCATAAAAAATCCTTTCTAGTTGGTGTAATTTAGATATATTATACCATAATTGATACATAAAATCTTATATAAGTTATACAGTATATATATTATAGTTTTTGAGTAAGTAATGGTGATGAAATAACAAAATATTTTCAGAAAAGAGCAAACGAAATAATTGACAATAGTTCCTAAGAGAACTATAATAGTTCTCATGGTAATTATTTTCGTGGAAAGGAGCTATCATGGGACATACTATTGCAGATTTTCGGAATCTATTAAATCAGATTGAACAAATCAGTGAAACCATTGCAAAGGAATATGATGTGGAGCACCTAGCTGGACCACAGGGATGGGCCCTGCGTTTCATAGCAGAACGGTCTGAAGTTGAAACCTTTGTCAAAGACATTGAAGCGGAGTTGAAGATTTCCAAATCCGTTGCCAGCAATCTAGTTAAGCGAATGGAGAAAAATGACTTTATTCAGGTTTTACCTTCTCAGTTTGACAGACGCTACAAGCAGTTGGTCTTGACAGAGAAAGGTCGGAGCAAGATTTGTCACCTAAAATCCTTCCATGAGGAGATGCACCATTCTCTCTTTCGAGGTATTCAAAAGGAAGAATTTGATTTGATCAGACAGGTAGCCGATCAATTAAAAGAAAATATTCAACACTATAAGGAGAAGAAACATGTTTAAAGAAGCCATTTTACGCTATAAATGGTACGCCTTAGCATCGGTCTTGCTGACGTCGATTGTCGTAGCAACGACCTTGATGCAACCTAGTTATCTGCAGGATGTCTTGACAGCAGTCTTGGCCAATGACAAGGATGAAATTGTTCGTGTGGGCAAATTACTGCTAATTATTGCTGGAATTGGTCTTTTGGCAGGGCTTGTCAATACCATTGCTGCAGCTAAGATTTCACAAGGGGTATCTGCAGATATTCGTGAGAAGACCTTTCGGAAGATCCAAAGCTTTTCTTATGCCAATATCGAAGAGTTTAACGCAGGGAACTTGGTTGTTCGGATGACTAACGACGTCAATCAAATCCAGAACCTTGTCATGATGCTCTTTACAGTGTTGATGCGGGTTCCATTGTTGTTTGTTGGAGCCTTTATCATGGCGGTGCGAACCATGCCAGAACTCTGGTGGATGATTATTCTCATGGTGGTCTTGATTATGGCCATTATGGCAGTTGTCATGGGGCAGATGGGACCACGTTTTGGGAAGTTCCAGTCCCTCATGGACAAGATGAATAGCATTGCCAAGGAAAATCTCCGTGGGATTCGTGTGGTCAAATCCTTTGTTCAGGAGAAAAATCAATATGCAAAATTCAAGGAAGTATCTAATGAATTGCTAGATTTGAACCTCTTTATCGGCTATGGTTTTGCTATCTTGCAACCCTTGATGATGTTTATCTCTTATATGGCAATTTTTGCATCGCTCTACTTGGTGTCCGGGATGTTGGAAACCAATATGGAAGCAGTTGGTGGCTTTACTTCCTTTATGAGCTACCTCATGCAAATCATGTTTGCCATTATCATGACTAGCTTCATGGGTATGCAGGCTTCTCGTGCTGCCATTTCTATTAAGCGGATCAGCGAGGTGTTGGATACAGAGCCTGCAATGACCTTCAAGGATGTGGCGGATGAAGAATTGACTGGTAAGATTGTCTTTGACAATGTTAGCTTTACCTACCCACATGATACGGAGCCGACTTTGAAAAATATCTCATTTGAGATTGAACCAGGGCAAATGGTCGGTGTGGTTGGTGCAACAGGTGCGGGTAAATCCACTCTCGCCCAGCTGATTCCGCGTTTGTTTGACCCGCAAGAAGGAACGGTATCCATCGGTGGTCGGGACTTGAAAGAAGTCAGCAAGAACACTCTGCGTGATACGGTATCGATTGTCTTGCAAAAGGCTATTCTCTTTTCGGGAACCATTGCAGACAACCTGCGTCAAGGGGCACCTGGTGCTGATTTGCAACGTTTGGAGCGGGCCGCAGGTATTGCCCAAGCCAAAGAATTTATCGACCGTTTGGATGATACCTATGAGAGCCAAGTGGAAGAACGTGGAAATAACTTCTCTGGTGGTCAGAAGCAGCGGATGTCCATTGCTCGTGGGGTGATTGGTGAGCCTAAGGTTTTGGTCTTGGATGACTCGACTTCTGCCCTGGATGCCAAGTCTGAGAAACTAGTTCAAGAGGCTCTTAACCATGATTTGAAGGGGACAACCACTGTCATCGTTGCCCAGAAGATTTCTTCTGTTGTCAAAGCTGATAAGATTTTGGTACTTGATGAAGGTCGTCTGATCGGCCAAGGTACCCACGCCGAGCTGGTAGCGACAAATGACGTTTACCGTGAAATCTACGAAACACAGAAAGGGAGGGAGGAATAGATGAAAACACTTAGATTTTTCTGGTTTTATTTTAAACGCTATAAACTGTCCTTTGCTGTGATTTTTCTAGCCATTGTGACAGCGACCTACTTGCAGGTTAAGACACCTGTTTTCCTTGGAAATGCCATTGCGGAAATGGGGAAAATCGGGCAGGCTTACTTCATGGCCAATCAAGCTGGTCAGTCAGATTTCAAACCTGACCTGTCTGATTTTAATGGGGTTATGCTCAACCTTTTCTTCGCTTATGCGGCGACGGTTGTGGCAACCTTGATTTACACCCTTCTCTTCACGCGTATCGTGGCTCATTCGACCAACCGTATGCGGAAGGGCTTGTTTGGCAAGCTGGAACGTTTGACAGTTGCCTTCTTTGATAGCCACAAGGACGGGGATATTCTTTCTCGTTTTACCAGTGATTTGGACAATATCCAAAACGCTTTTAACCAGTCCTTGACCCAAGTGGTGACCAACATCGCTCTTTATGTTGGTATGGTCATCATGATGTTCCGTCAGGATACTCGCTTGGCCTTGGTGACCATTGCTTCTACGCCAGTGGCTTTGATTGCCCTAGTGATTATCATTCGCCTGTCACGGAAATATACGGATAAGCAACAGGCTGCGGTGTCTAAGCTCAATGCCTACATGGACGAGAAAATTTCAGGACAAAAAGCGATTATTGTACAGGGTGTGCAGGAAGAGACGATTGATGGTTTCTTGGAACTCAATGAAGAAGTTCGCCGTACGACCTTCAAGGGTCGCTTGTTTGGTGGGATTCTCTTCCCATTTATGAATGGGATGAGTTTGGTCAATACGGCCATTGTTATCTTTGCAGGCTCCAGCATTGTTCTCAACGATAGCTCGCTGGAAACAGCTGCCGCACTTGGTTTGGTGGTGACTTTTGTTCAGTATTCGCAACAGTATTACCAGCCAATCATGCAGGTTGCTGCCAGCTGGGCAGAATTGCAGTTAGCTTTCACAGGAGCTCATCGTATTCAGGAAATGTTTGATGAGCCTGAGGAAGTTCGTCCTCAAAACGCTCCGCTATTTACCGAATTAAAAGAAGGTGTTGAAATCAAGGACATCGACTTTGGCTACCTACCAGGTCAGAAGGTCTTGGACAAGGTGTCTATCTCTGCTCCTAAGGGCAAAATGGTGGCGGTCGTTGGTCCGACGGGATCTGGTAAGACTACCATTATGAACTTGATTAACCGCTTCTATGATGTCAATGGCGGTAGCGTAGCCTTTGACGGTCGCGATATTCGGGAGTACGATCTGGACAGCTTGCGGGATAAGGTCGGCATTGTTTTGCAGGAGTCAGTGCTATTCTCGGGAACTATTGCGGATAATATTCGCTTTGGCGATGAGAGCATTTCGCAGGAAATGGTGGAAACCGCAGCCCGTGCCACCCATATCCATGACTTTATCATGAGCTTGCCAGAGGGTTATGAAACTTTTGTGACCGATGATGAGAATGTCTTCTCAACAGGTCAGAAACAGTTGATTTCCATTGCCCGTACGCTCTTGACAGATCCTCAAGTCTTGATTTTGGACGAAGCAACGTCCAACGTTGATACCGTAACAGAAGCCAAAATTCAAAAGGCCATGGAGGCTATTATCGCAGGACGGACCAGCTTCGTCATTGCCCACCGCCTCAAAACTATTCTCAATGCGGATGAAATTATCGTCCTCAAGGATGGAAAAGTGATTGAGCAAGGCAACCATAGCCAGCTCCTCAAGCTCAACGGCTTCTACGCCGAACTCTACCACAACCAGTTTGTGTTTGAATAAAGTTGAAAACCCCAGCCACTAGGTTGGAGTTTTGCTTTTAGCCTGCGAATAAATTATAATAGAGAGCGTATTATGCATGAAGAAATTGAAGGGAAACTACTATGAAAATCCGTGGAATTGAAATTTGGCTAACGTTTGAGAGTGTCATAACTCCCAAACTCTTGATTTTACTGGGTTTTTAAAAAATCGTATCTCTTTAGATTTCCTTAGAACACCTCCAAAGGCGAACAAGAAGGTGAACAAATTTTACAATGAAAAAAGGTTATCAAATTAACGTTTGACAACCTAAAAATTTTAATGAGTTCAGCAGGCAAGTACTAGCGTAGTAATCAGCTACGCTTTTTTTGATTGCTGATAAGTGTATTATATCATGTTTTTACTGTATCCTACTGTGTTTTACTGTATCCGCTAGTATTGTGTGACTAATCCTAATACCATGTTTTTACAAAATCGCTTGCTGTTCGCATTATACGCTTTTGCTGTTCGCATTATACGCTCTTTGAAACTAGCCAAAACGTAACGCTTTTTGTTAGGATTAACCCCATTTTGTTAGGATTGTGTTACCATTTGGGAGACTTACAACCCTCTAAAAACTCAATAATACCAATGGTTTTAGCTGTTTTTACCCCCTTTAGAATTTTTGGCGTGAGAAAAAATGTACAATGACGGCGTGAAGGTCGGACGTGTACCCATGGTAGGTTAGTACCCCCGCATTCTAAAAGGCCTCTAGCTCCGTTTCTAAAGGCCTGATTTATTCCCTGGTTTATTTATCGGACAAGCTCAAATACGCGCCAAAACATGGCTATTTTTCTTTCTCTGCATGAGTTATCAAGTCAGCTAGCTCAGTAAGTGCTAATTTTAAATATCTAAAAATGTTGTCTTACTAACATTCATTATCTCCCCTGCCTCCAACTCCACTTTTTGTTGGATATAGTAAAGGTTTAAAGCTAGACGGTACTTAGGATTTCTTAGTGTGTCAATCATCCTAATCAGCTCCAGGCGCTCCTTAGTTAGCTTGTCAATTCTGTTTGTTATGTCCTCTTTAATTGCTAGCTGGGAAACTAACTGACTTTCAGAACTGTTTACCCTGCTAGTCTGTACCCTGGCCTGCGTTATTGTTGTCTGCTTGAATAGTCCGGTCTCTAAATATTGAAGTTCCAGGTAAAGCGAACAGATCTCTTTGTCAATCCACCTAATACCCTCTAGCCTCTGTTTTAACTCCTCTATGGTCATTGTTGCTCCTCCTATGGTAAAATAAGCTGGTTGAAACTTCTTACCCTGCGTGTGTCTCGTGGGGCTTTTTTATGCCTAAAATTCTGTAACTACCCGCGCGTGTTCTTTTGTTCGTCCATGGTTCAATGGGCTGTTTTATCTTTGTTCACTCTCTGTTCAATCACGCGCCACCTTTGTAAAACCTTAGTACTTTTTAAGGTGTCCAATTTGTCCGATTATCCTTTTTTTAGGGCTTCGGCTATTCCATTTTATTACCTAGCTAGTATTCTTCAGGCGGTCCAAACATATCATCAGGAAAGCCACAAACTAATACAAGATACTGACAAGCTGTGTAATCTATCAATAGCTCCCCAGTTTCCAGTCTCTGAAAGTACTTACTCGGTAATGTCCCAAGATATAGACCTCCTTTGTAAATGGATAGGCCACCCGTTCGGCTTGGTAACAACCCTGTATAGCGTTGACGTAACCCATGCTTTAAAGCATTCGTATTGCCATATTTAGGCTTTCTGTTGCCTCTATTCCATTTTGCTACCTGGTTCCCTGGTAAAAACCTACCTCGACTATCACGCTCCATATAGCACCCCTTTACCGTGTTCGTTTGGCAAATAGTTCCAAAAAAATTGTAACGTTCATATACTCGCATTCACTCCATACTTCCCTACCTCAACCATAAGCTATTACCTTTATCCCAGTACTTCATAAACCGCTTATAGTGTCTCCAGTACCTGGTGTGTCTCATTCTTTTGGGGCGACTTGGGAAACTCTCAAACATATACTCGCCACGCTTAGGGGTCCAACCTGGCTCTACCTTCCTAGCCTCTCTTAATGCACATTCCCAATAATACTGGCAATCTGTCTTACTACGGTTTAGTGTCTGCTTATGGATCTGCTGACACGTCCCACAACTAAAATATAGACACCGCTTATATAGTTTCCTGCAACGCCTACCACAATCGGGGCAAAGAAAGAAATACCTATAACCGCCTTTTGTTCCTGGTATTCTGGCCAATTCAAAACGATCTCTACCCATAACAATAAAAAGGTTGTCTAAGTCAATAGTCAAGGGGTAACCGTCTAATTCAGCCTTACCCTGGGTTATTCCTTTCTTTTTCATAGCTCTGGTAAATGTCTCTATATACAATAATTCCATTCAAAAATACCCCTATACTGTAAAAACCCAAAACTATTGGTTTATCCTTCATCTTCAGCAATCAATGCCCGTAATTCCTCTACGGTTAAATCTTCAAATGGATTGTGAGGCGATACAGACACATTGCCATCATGTTCTAGTTTTGTCTTGGTTTTAAATTCATCATCTTTCCGCTCAAGGTACCATTTGGAAATAACCACGTCTCCGTCCTCTATGGCGTTAGATATGTTCAACTTTGCGCGTGTTTTTAGCCGTTGTTTCAGTAGTTCTTTTCGGTCAGAAAACTGTGGGTTTTTCCTGCAATAATCGTATAGTGTCGGCTTTGAGATGTTCGCATATAAACAGGCTTCTTCATCACTTAACCCTCTAAGAAAAGCCTCTTCCAGTTTCTTAATCGTCCCCTGTGTCATTTTCGTAGGTCTGCCACCTTTATTTTTAGCCATACTGCTATTTTCCTTTCTTTGCTGATATAGCACAAAAAGAGGCGCGTTGCCTCTCTTATCATTTTTAACGGCTTGCATATTGCCATAGGGCCTTATAGTCATTTTCCTTGTCTAAACTCTTCAGCAACTTCATAGCCTCGTCATCTACGGCCTTCAGGTTGCCATGTACGCCATTTACTGCCATATCAGGATAATCATCATCTAACACGCTATCAGCCAACTCCATAAGCTCCAGCTCACAAGCTACCAGCTTATCTAGCAAGCTATCAAAGTCTTCTGACTGTTTGAGTTGTTGCACGCGCTCCAGTTTGTAATCTTCTTTGATTTCATTTTCTTGCCCCGGGTGCGTGTAATAATCTTTGAACCCGTCACAAATCCTCTTGAAGATCTTACTTAGCTTCTTATCTTCTGCATACTCCAGCACTAGCTGACCTTTGCCCTTAATCGTTGCCTCAATTACTGGCGCGTGATAAGTCCCAAACATATAACCAAGGACAGCATTACTTGCCACTTTGGCGGTGTCAATGTCTTCAAAGTCATAAGTAAAAGTAAAGGTTTGTGGTTTGTCAGAAATAGTTTTTAGTGTCATGTTGTTTGCCTCTTATTCTGTTATTTATATAGGACCAATAGCCCTAGTTCTGTTGTCATTGCCTCATAGTCGCCACTAGTTGCCTCTGTATATTTCACGTCAACAACTTCAACGCCTGCCATAAAGTCGTTTATCTGGTTTTCAAATTCCTCCAGGATTTGCTTATGTTTCTGATAAAATAGCTTGATTTTCATTTTTAAGCTCCTTTTTTATACGCTTCTTGAAAATTTTATACACTTGTTTTTGAAAGTGTATAAAAAATAAATCCAGTAGTACAAAGGGTTTTGCTATTGTTTTATACACTTTATACGCTTTATACATTAAAATAAAAATATATATAGGAATAATAGGGATCTTATTTTTAAATCATAATATAAGGGAATTTTTTTATTTCCGTGTTTTTCGTATAAAGTGTATAAAACCCTTGATATGACAATATTTTGAAGTGTGTAAAATTTTTGCCCTACTGTATAAAGTGTATAAAATCCTTAATTCCTTTTTCTTCTCTTTTTGTACTCTGGCCAATGGTTGTAATACCCGCGTTCATTCTTTGGTTTTTTCTGCTTTTCGGGTGTCGCCCTGCCGTTAGAATAGGCTAGGCTGGCAAACGGCGGTAGGTCTTCCTTAGGATAAAAACCTTTATGGATCTGTTGCCCTGCGGGGATAACCTTCTGACCAACTACGAAACCTTCTGGCAAGTTGCTTTTGATTTCTCGGTGTAACCCCATTTCTGATCTGTTTTCTTTAATACCATAGTATTCTAAGAAACCTTTCCAAACATGATAGACAAAGCTATTAGGA